>DATIOA010000030.1:0-30354 GCA_035473575.1 Rudaea sp.
TCGCCCGAGGTCGGGTCGGTGCCGAGCTGCTTGGCGCTCAGCGCGTCGTGGGCGCGGCGCATGCCGCGGCGGGACGGGGACTTACGGCTTTTGGCAACGGCCATGACGCATTACTCCAGATTGGACTTGCTTGCAGGTTTACTTGTGCTTGAGGTTTTGCAGCACGGCGAAGGGATTTTTGGATTCCTTCACATCGTCCCGCACGGTGCCGGCAAATTCCGGCTCCTGGTATTCCGCTCCGGGCTTCACCGGCACTGCCGGCAAGGCCAGGATCAATTCGTCTTCAACCACGTCGGCCAGGTGCAAGGCGCCGTCGGCCGTCAACAGCGGCTCGTAGTCGCCGGGCAATCCAGCCTCGTCTTCTTCACGCGCGATCAGCCCCAAGCGCGTGTCCACATGAACCGGCAGCCGGAAAACGTCCAGCGTGCGCTGGCAGGTCAGCGGCAGCGACGTATCCGCACGCACGCGCAGATGCGCCACGCCCAGATCGTCCTTGCCGAATTCCAGATCGAAATCCACGGCGCCATCGCTGGCCGCCAGACTGCCGCGCAAGCGCGGCAACGAGGCGAGCGGCAAACTCCCCTGGAACGACCGCCGCGCTTGCACCATGCGCCACGCGTCCACGGATTCCGGCAACACGTTGTTCATGGCGCGCGGGATGGTAGGTGCCGCACTGCACAAAGTCAACCAAAACCGTTCATAGTCGCAGGTTTACCAGGGCGCGCGGTTTGTGCAAACTGGGCGCCAAACAACGGGGAAATCCGCATCGAATCCACTCTCGTCATCGTCGCCGTCTGCCTGGTTCTGGCCGTACTGGGGCTGTGGCTGCGCGACCGCGGCGAACGCGGCCGCGAGAATGCCATCCGCGCCCTGCTCGACAGCGCCGACCTGCTGGAATCGCGCCTGCAGGAATGCCGCGAACGCACACAGCATTTGCGCGACATGCTGGTCGTGCTGCCCGAGGAAATGAGCGCACGCGCCGACAGCGCCCTGCAGACCGATGCCAAGGTGCAGGCCGCGCTCAAGGATCTGCTCGCGCACCGACTGTGGATACAGCAACACGCCGTGACCGCTTCGCTGCACGAACTGGCGCAGGCCCGGCAGGCGCTGGATCAATCCGGCGCCACCTTGCAGGCCCAACTCGATCGCCTCGCCGCGATTGCCGCCGACTTGCAGCGCGCACAGACCGACGCACGCACGCTGTCGCGCCCGAAACCGCAATGACGCCGCTCGCCGCTGTCGACCTCTTGCTCGCCTCCACATCGCGCTACCGGCGCGAATTGCTGGCGCGGCTGACGCCGGATTTCCGTTGCGTCGCGCCGAATGTCGACGAGAAACCGCTGCCGGACGAGACGCCCGCCGCACTCACCCATCGTCTCGCTCTTGCCAAGGCGCAGGCTGCGGCTGCGAAAAATCCCGGCGCCATCTTGATTGGCTCGGACCAGACCGCCGATCTCGGTGGACGCGTGCTCGGCAAACCCGGCAGCGTGGAGGCTGCCTGCGCGCAACTGGCTGCGTGTTCGGGACGCACGGTGACGTTTCATACCGGATTGCGCGTGATCGATGCGCGCCGTTCGCCGCACCGCGTTCTCGCCGCGCAGGACATCACGCGCGTGCATTTCCGCAACCTCGACGCGGACGCGATCGCCCGCTACGTCGAACGCGAGAAGCCGCTGGATTGCGCCGGCAGTTTCAAATGCGAGGGACTCGGCATCGCCCTGTTCGAGCGCATCGAATCGGAAGACCCCACCGCTTTGGTCGGACTGCCGCTGATCGCGCTGTGTCGGCTGCTGCGCGAATTGGGAATCGAAGTTCCGTGAATCACGGTCTGGCAGCGATGCAATCCGGATTCGATTCGATGCTTGCCGATGCCGCCACCGCGCCCGTGTACCAACGATAGCGCTTGCGGCCGTTGTATCTATCCAGTCGCGCGATCGGCGCGAGATTGGCCACGCGCGAACACAGGGTTTCCAGCCAGGCCGCACGCTCGCGCTCCCTCCGCGCGCCAGGCTCGACGACAAGCAGCACGGGAGGATTCGCCATCCCGCGCAACGCCGTCTCGTCGCGTTGCCAGATCGCCAGCTGTGGTGCGCGTCCGTGTTTGACGTTGATCGGATGATCCAGCGTGTAAACCGGACGCGCGCCGTCGAGCGCGAAATCCAGTTCCGCCGCGAGCATGAAATTGTCCGCGACGAGTATCGAATGATCGAACTGCGGCTGTGCAAGCAAGGCGCGCGTTTGCGTGGCCGCCTCGCGCCAGCCGACGAACTGCTGCGGAAACGCCTTCATCTTCGCCAGCACGTCCGCACCGCCGGGAATTGCGGCCATGCCCAGGTAGGCGAACGCCACCGAGCTGCCGAGTATCAGCAGCACGAATGTGGACACGCGCAGCCAACGCGATGGCTGCGCCTCGCGTAGCAAGGCCGGCAACACGATTAGCAAGGGCAAATAGCCCGGCAGCGACCAATGCGCGCGAAAGCGCGTGTCGTCGGCGAACAATCCCAGCACGAAGTACGCAAGGATCGGCACCGCCGCACAGCACAGCAACAAGTCCCATGGCGCATTCTCGCCACGCCGTTTCCATGTCCGCCACAGCGCCCACAACGACATCCCGTAGAACAACGGCGTGCAGACCAGCGCCTGTTCCAGCGGCTGCACCAGCGCATCGGCGTGGAAATGCCAGGGATTGCGCTGCACGAGCTGGAAATCCAGCGCCGCCCAGGCGTGCGTCGCGTTGAACACGAGTGTCGGGACGATGCCCAGACACATGATCGCGAGCGCCAGCCACAGGCCCGGATCGCGCCACAGCGAGCGCCCGCGCGGCGTCAGCGCAAAAAACGCGAGCCCGGCGGCGAGCAGCATCGCGGCGCGGTAATGCGCAAGCCACGCGAACGCAAGTGCAATGCCGAGCAAAATCCAGTCCCGCCATTTTCGCGTGCGCGCGGCTCTTTCAATCGCATCCAGCGCCAGCGCGCTGGCGAAGGTCAGCGGCACGTCTGGCAAGGCGAAGATGCCGAGCGTGCCGAGCAATGGCAATCCCATCGCAAGCATTCCTGCGCGCCAACCGTCCGACTCGCCAGACAGCCGCGTCGCGATGC
This sequence comes from Rudaea sp., assembly GCA_035473575.1. GTDB lineage: Bacteria > Pseudomonadota > Gammaproteobacteria > Xanthomonadales > Rhodanobacteraceae > Rudaea. Next base: position 3,099 of record DATIOA010000030.1, read on the forward strand.
GCACGATCAGTAGCGGCAGCAGCGCGCCAAGGATCAGGAACGGCGCGCGCATGGCCAGCGCGCCGTGGCCGAAAATCCACTCGGATGCGGCAATCATCCATGCCGTCAGCGGCGGCAGGTCGCTGTAACCGAACGCGAGGTGGCGGCTTTCCTGCCAATACCAGGCCTCGTCGCCGAACGGCGCGAGCTGCGCGGCAAGGACGATTTTCACGACGAGCAGCACCGCCCATGCCGCCCAGAACGCCGTTCGCCAGCGGCGCTCGCGCTGCGGAACTCCGCCTGCGTCCGGATTGCCTATACTCACCGCCATGAATGCCCGCCTTGTTTCCGCCGCAACCGCACCGCCGCCCGATCCCGCACTCGTCGCCGCGCTCGAACGCGCGCAGGCGCAGGTCAACCGCGTCGTTCTCGGCAAAGCCGCGCCGGTGCGCCTCGCCTTCGCCTGCATTCTCGCCGGCGGTCACTTGCTGATCGAGGACTTGCCCGGCGTCGGCAAGACCACGCTGGCGCATGCGCTGGCGGCGACCCTGGACCTTTCGTTCCAGCGCATCCAGTTCACGTCCGACATGCTGCCCGCCGACATTATCGGCGTGAGCGTGTACGAGCGCGAGAGCGGCGCGTTCAAGTTTCATCCGGGGCCGCTGTTCGCGCAATTGGTGCTGGCCGACGAAATCAATCGGGCCACGCCGAAAACGCAAAGCGCCCTGCTCGAGGCGATGGCCGAGCAGCAGATCACGGTCGACGGCGCCACGCGCAAGTTGCCCGATCCTTACTTCGTCGTCGCGACGCAAAATCCCGTGGAACTGGCCGGCACCTATCCGCTGCCGGATTCGCAACTGGACCGCTTCATGCTGCGCATCGGCCTGGATTATCCGGATCCCGCCGCCGAGCGCGCCCTGCTCGCGGCCAGCGACCGCCGCGAACTGCTCGCGCACCTGACGCCGTGCCTGTCCAGCGCGCAACTCGTGCAATTGCGCAGCGCCACGACGGCGGTTTTGGCGAGCCCCGCACTGATCGACTACGTGCAGGCCTTGCTCGCCGCCAGCCGCAGCCATGCCGAAATTCGCGTCGGACTGTCTCCGCGCGCCGGCCTCGCCCTGCTCAACGCCGCACGCGCGCTCGCGCTGCTCGAAGGCCGCGGCTATTGCGTGCCCGAAGACGTGCAGGTCGTTTTCCCCGGCGTGGCCGCGCACCGACTGATTCCATCGGCATCGAGCAACAGCAGTCGCGATCGGCTGGCGGCGATCCTGCTGGAAAAAACGCCGGTGCGCTGAAGGCGGCCGTGAACGCGAGCGCCGCCACCGTTTCCGTCAAGACCCGGCTGTTCGAGTACGCCGAGCGCCGCCTGCCGGCGCTGACCCGGCTCAAGCGCATCGAGGCGCTGCCGATCCGTCTAGACCGCCATCGCATCTACGTGCTGCCCACGCGCTTCGGCCTGATGCTGTCGGCGCTGCTGGTGGTCATGCTGCTCGGCGCGCTGAACTACAACAACAATCCGGCCCTGCTGCTGACCTGCCTGTTCGCCGCAGCGGCCTACCAGAGCGTGTTCGCCGCTTTCGCCACGCTGAACCGGCTCGAAGTCGCGGCCTTGCGCGCGGAGCCCGGCCATGCCGGCAGCGACCTGGAATTTTTCATGCATTTCCACATTGCGGCGCGGCCGCGGCGCAGCCTGCGCCTGCGCGCGGCCGATGCGGAAATCGCTTTCGATCTCGACCGGGACGGTACCGCCTGCTTCCGCATTCCGGCACCGCGGCGTGGCTGGTTGCGGCCCGGACGACTGCGCCTGTCCAGCCAATATCCGTTCGGACTGTTCGAGGTCTGGAGCTGGATCAACCCCGAATTTGCCGCGCTGGTGTATCCGCGCCTGGAGACCAATCCCCCACCCCTGCCACGACATGGCACGCAATCCCAACGCGAATTCGAGCGCAGCAGTGGCGACGAACTGGCTGCACTGCGCGCGTACCAGACCGGCGATCCGCCGCGCAACATCGCCTGGAAGGCCAGCGCGCGCCGCGACGAACTGCTGGTCAAGGAATTCGAGACGCCGCGCGGCCATGAGGTCACGCTCGACTACGCGAGCTTGCGCGGACTGGCACACGAGGATCGCCTCGCGCGCCTCACCGCATGGGTGTGCCTGGCCGAGGCGGCACGACAACCCTACGCGCTGAATCTGCCGCAGGCACATATCGACGCGGGACTCGGCGCAGAACACCGCCACGCCTGTCTGCGCGCGCTCGCGCTCGCGCCCGGAGCCGCGACGTGAAGTCCTCGCCGGCGCTGACCGAGCCACAATTCCGCCTTACCACAGTCGCCGTGTTCGTCGCCGTGCTGCCGCACCTGCTGCGCCTGCCGTGGCTGATTTCGCTGCCGGTGCTCGTCCTGTTCGCGCTGCGCTGGCTGCAACGCCGGCGCGGGCTCGCGCGCCTGCCGGCATGGATCAAGCTGCCGCTGGTGCTGCTGTTCCCGGTCCTGATCGTGTTCCACTACGGCAACCTGTTCGGGCGCGAACCCGGCAGTGCGCTGGCCTGCGCCATGCTCACGCTCAAGCTGCTGGAAACCGAAAACCGTCGCGACGCGCGCGCGGCGATCTGTTTTTCCGCCTTCGTATTGATGAGCGCGCTGTTGTTCGACAACGGCTTGTGGATTACCGCGTTGCTGTGCGCGGCGCTCGTCGTCCTGCTCGCCGCGTTGCGCGCACTCGAATCCCCGCGCTCGACCCTGCTGCCGGACCTGCGTTCCGGCGCGCTCGCCCTGGCCGGCGCATTGCCACTGGCCGCGTGCGTGTTCGTGTTTTTTCCGCGCCTGGGCTCGCCGCTGTGGGGCGCGCCGAACGACACGACCGCACGCACGGGGCTTGGCGACCGCATGGCGCCCGGCACCATGCAGGAATTGCTGATCGACGACAGCCCGGCGTTCCGCGTCGTGTTCGACGGCACTCCGCCGCCGCGCGACAAGCTCTATTGGCGCGGCCCGGTGCTATGGCAATTCGACGGCAGCGCCTGGACGCGGCCCGAGTGGCTCGCCAGCCCGTCCGGTGACAGCGAAGTGCGCGTAAGCGGTGCCCGGGTGGGCTACGAAGTCACGCTGGAACCCAGTGAGCGCCACTGGCTGCTTGCGCTCGACGTGCCCTTGGCCGCACCGGAGGGCGCCGTGCGCGGCGCCGACATGAGCCTGGTCAGCCGCACGCGCGTGGACGACCCGACGCGCTACCGCATGGTTTCCGCGCCGGACTACGTGCTCGAACCCGTGCTCGATCCGCTGCACCGACGCCTCTCCCTGCAATTGCCGGCCGGATACGATCCGCAGACGCACGCGCTCGCGCAACGCTGGCGCGACCAATTCCACGGCAACGCCAACCTCGTCATCCGCGCGGCACTGGATCTGTTTCACGACGAATTCTTTTACACGCTCAACGCGCCCTTGCTTGGCCGAAACTCCGTCGACGATTTCCTGTTCGATACCAAGCGCGGCTTCTGCGAACATTTCGCCTCGTCGTTCACGTTCCTGATGCGCGCCGCCGGCATTCCGGCGCGCGTGGTCACCGGTTACCAGGGCGGCTATTTCAACAAGCTCGGCAACTACTGGGTGGTGCGCCAGTCCGATGCGCACGCCTGGTCCGAAGTCTGGCTGGAAGGCCGCGGCTGGGTGCGCGTCGACCCGACCGCCGCGGTCAGCCCGCAGCGCGTGCAACTCGGCGCGCGCGCGGCGGCCGGCGCCAGCGCGCCGTGGTACCAGGCCGACTGGCTGATGGGTTTGCGCAATCGCCTGGATCTCGTCAATCGTTTCTGGAACGACGCCATCGTCCAGTTCAACGCACTGCGCCAGCAAAGCCTGCTGACGCCATTCGGCGTATCCAGTGCCGACTATCCGCAACTGATGCTGGCGATGATCGCGGTCGGCGGCCTGTTGCTGGGCCTGTTCGCCTGGTGGGTCATGCGCGCGCCCAAGCCTGCCGGCGATGCGCTCGATGGCGCCTACGCGAAGTTCCGGCGCAAGCTCGCGCGTGCCGGCGTGGCGCAAGTTCCGGCCGACGGGCCAGTGTCGCTGGGTCGCCGCGCCGTGGCCGGGCTGTCGTCGCCACAGGCCGTGCAGGAGTTGTTCGCAGACTATGTCGGCCTGCGCTACGCCTGTGCGTTACCTGCACCTGAACGGATACAAACTTTTACGCGCGCCGTCGCCGCGCTGCGGCTTCCCGCTGCGACGCGAACGGGGCGACAATCGTCCTGACAGGATGCATATCCGGAGGAACCGCCATGCGCAAATCCACCTTGACCACCATCGCCCTTGCCGCGCTCGCACTGGCCGGCTGCGCCACCGTGCCACCGCAACTGGCCGGACAGAATTTCAGTGCGCTCGCCCCGCAGCAGGCCGCGCAGCAGAATGCGACCGGTGAGCACGTGCGCTGGGGCGGCAGCATCGTTGCCGTCGTTCCGGAAACCGACAAGACCTGTTTCGAGATCCTCTCGCGCGAGCTCTACGCCGATGCGCGGCCGCGGCCAGGCTCGCAGAGCAGCGGGCGTTTCATCGCCTGCAGCAAGGGTTTCTACGATCCTGAACTGTACAAGAAGAATCGCGAAATCACCGTGACCGGGGCGCTGGCCGGAACCGAAAAGCACAAGGTCGGCGGTTACGACTACACCTACGCCCGGGTCGATGCCGACAACGTCTACCTGTGGCCGTTGCGCGATCGCCGCGACGGCAGTTATGCCTGGCCGTACTACTATGACCCGTTCTGGGGTCCGTGGGGTCCCTACTGGGGTGGTGGTTTCTGGACGCCACCGGTGGTGATCGTCAGGTCGCCGCCGCCGAGACCGAAGTAACACAGCGCGTCATCGCCGCGTCATGCGGCGATCACGCCCGCGCAATGCGCGTCGGGCAGGATGTCCGCACCTTCGCGGAGTCCGCCCATGCGCATCAGCCTGGTCAGCGAAACCTATCCACCCGAGATCAATGGCGTCGCGCTCACCGTGCGCGACTTGGCGCACGGGCTGGCCGCGCGCGGCCACAGCGTGCAGGCCGTGCGTCCGTTCCGCGCGGATCGCCGCGACGAAACGGGCCTGCGCTACCTCGACACCCAGAGCCTCGCGTTGCCGCACTACCCCGGGCTGCGCATTGGCCTGCCGGCGAACACACGGCTGCATCGTGACTGGACACGGCTGCGTCCGGATGCGGTCTACATTGCCACCGAAGGCCTGTTGGGCTGGTCCGCGCTGGCCACCGCGCGGCGCCTGCGCATTCCGGCCTGCACCGGCTTTCACACGCACTTCGGCGACTACGCCGCGCATTACGGCGTCGGCTGGGCAACGCCGCTGGTGAACCGCTGGCTGCGCAGCTTCCATCGCCGCGCGGCGGCAACGCTGGTGCCGACGCACACGCTGGCGTCCGAACTGCGCGAGCGCGGCATCGACAACACGCGCTTGCTGCGCCGCGCCGTGGATACGGATCTGTTCCATCCGCGCCAGCGCGACCCGATGCTGCGCGCCGCATGGGGCGCGGACGACGGCGACCCGGTGGCGATCTACGTCGGCCGCATCGCGGCCGAGAAGAACCTCGACCTTGCCGTGCGTGCGTTCCGTGCGCTGTACAAACGCGCGCCGCGGGCGCGTTTCGTCTGGGTTGGTGACGGACCCGTGCGCGAGCGCATCGCCGCCGCAAACCCGGATTTCATCTTCACCGGCGCGCTGTCGGGCGCGGATCTGGCGCGCCACTACGCCAGCGCGGACGTGTTCGTGTTTCCGAGCCTGACCGAGACCTTCGGCAACGTCACCCTTGAGGCGATGGCGAGCGGACTCGGCGTCGTCGCCTTCGACCGCGGCGCCGCGCACGAGCACATCGCCAACGGCATCAGCGGCATGCGCATGCCGGTGGACGATGCGCACGGTTTCGTCAATGCCGTCGTCGCATTGGGCGTGGACGACGTTCTGCGCGAACGCTTGCGCGAGAACGCACGCATGCGCGTCGCGTCGCTGGCGCCCGCCGCGGTGATCGGACAATTCGAATCGCTGTTGCGCCAGCTTGCCGAGAAAAATTCCAATGGACAGCCTGTCGCCATCGCTCGGATTTGACCAGCGCCTGTGCATCAGCGCCAACCGCTGGGGCGCGCACCGCGCTGTCGCGGCATTCTTCGGCACCGTGAGCCGGCTCAGCGACGGTATTTTCTGGTACGCGCTGATGCTGGGGCTGGCGATCTTCGGCGGCACGCGCGGCGCGATCGCCGTTGCGCAGATGCTGCTCACCGGACTCGTTGCGTTGTGCCTGTACCGCAGTCTGAAACACTGGACGCGGCGGCCGCGCCCATTCCGGAACTGCGACGGCGTGATCGCGCTGGTGGCGCCACTGGACGAATTCAGCTTCCCTTCCGGACACACCTTGCACGCGGTGAGCTTCAGCGTCGTCGCGCTGGCGTATTTTCCCGCGCTGGCGCCGGCGCTGGTCGCGTTCACCGCGCTGGTTGCCGTCTCACGCGTGGTGCTGGGGCTGCATTATCCCAGCGACGTGCTCGCCGCCATCGGAATCGGCAGTGCGCTGGGTGCGTGTTCGCTTTGGGTCGGGTCGTTGCTCTGACTACCCCGGCGGCCACGTCATCTGCCTGCCCGCAAGCAAATGCAGATGAATGTGGAACACGGTCTGGCCGCCGTCCTGGTTGCAGTTCGTCACCAGGCGATACCCCTTTTCGGCAAAACCCTGCGCCTTGGCCCAGCGCGCGGCGGTCAGCACCAGTTTGCCAAGCAAGGCAGCATCGGCATCCGTCGCGTCATTCAGTGTCGCGATGGGTTTCTTCGGGATGAACAGCACGTGCACCGGCGCCTGCGGCGCGATGTCGCGAAACGCGAGCACTTCATCGTCCTCGTACACGATGTCCGCGGGAATCTCGCGCCGAATGATCTTGTCGAACAGGGTGTCGCCCATGGGATTCAGTCCTCCAGGTTTTGCCGCGAGCCGAACGCATGCGCCAGCGTGCCGCGGTCGATGTATTCGAGTTCGCCGCCCAGTGGCACACCATGCGCCAGGCGCGTGGCGCGCACGCCCGCCTGCCGCGCGATCTGGCTGAGCATGTGCGCGGTCGCCTCACCCTCGACGGTGGGATTGGTCGCCACGATCAATTCGCGCACTTCCCCTTCGGCCAGGCGCGCGCCGAGCAGATCGAGCCCGAGTTCTTTCGGCCCCAGGCCATCCAGCGGCGACAACCGCCCAAGCAGGACGAAGTAGCGTCCGCGGAATCCGGTGGCTTGCTCGATGGCCAGTTGATCGGCAGGAGTTTCCACCACGCACAGGGTTTGCGCGTCGCGCGCCGCGCTGGCGCACAGCGCGCAGATTGTTTCTTCGCTGAAGGTGCGGCAGCGCGTGCAATTGCCGATGCGCTCGACCGCGGCGGCGAGTTGTTCCGCGAGCTTGCGCGCGCCGGCGCGGTCGCGTTCGAGCACATGGAACGCCATGCGCTGCGCGGTCTTGGCGCCCACTCCAGGCAGGCAGCGCAGGGCCTCGATCAACTCGTTGAGCAGCGGCGATCCGGACATCGAATCAGAATGGAAGTTTGAATCCCGGCGGCAGATTCATCCCGCCCGCCACCTCGCCCATGCGTTGCGCGCTGGCCGCGGAAATCTTGTTCACAGCATCGTTGATCGCGGCGGCGACCAGATCCTCGGCCATTTCCGGATCGTCGGCGAAAAGCTTGCGGTCGATCGCGACGCGGCGCACTTCGTGACGGCCGTTCATGGTCACGCTGACCATGCCGCCGCCGGATTGACCGGTGACTTCGAGCTTGGCCAGTTCTTCCTGCGCACGCTTGAGGTCGTCCTGCATGCGCTGGGCTTGTTGCATCAGTTGCGCCATGGGTCCGCGCATGTCACTTCTCCACTGCCTTGATCGATTCGGGAATCACGCGCGCGCCGAATTCGCGGATCATGCCTTGCACGACAGGATCGTCTCCCAGTGCCTGTTCGGCCGCTTGCTGACGCACACTGCGCTGGTCGCGCGCGATGTCGGCCGGCGTCTGCCGCGGCGCGGCGGCGGATTTCTCGAAACGCACCGTGACTGCGCGGCCCAGCGCCTTGCCGAGCGCGTCCTGCAATTGCGTCACCAGCAAAGGCGCGCGCAGGTGCTCGTGATCGGATTTGAGTTCGAGGCGGACGACGCCGTCGTCGATGCCGAGCAGGGCGGCGTGCTGGGCAAGCTGTCCGATCGGACCGCGCAGGCCTGCGGCGGCGATCAGGGCCGGCCAGTCGCCCGCATCCGCTGCCTGCTGTGCGACCATGCCGGCCGCGCCGTTCGCTGCAATTGTTGCGGGTTCTTCGCGTGCCGGCATCGGCACGGGTGCAGCCGCTTGCGCTGGACGCGTGCCGGCCGGCTTGGCCTTCGCCGGTTCCAGTTTCCGGACCACGACACCCGGCTTCGCGTCCGCCGGGCGGAATGCGAGCATGCGCAGCAAGGTCATCTCGAATCCGGCACGCGGCGTCGGCGCGATCGGCAGATCGCGGCGCCCGGTCGTCGCGATCTGGTAGTAGAGCTGGGTTTCCTCGGCGGCCAGCGCATTCGCCAGCGCGGCGATGCGCGCATCGCTGTCCGCCGCACCAATGATTTGCGTGACCTGAACACGATGCAGCGCCGCGGCGATGTCGTCGAGCACAGTAGAAAACTCCGGTGCGAATTCGGCCAGGTGTTCGACCTGCGCCATCAACTTGGCGCCGTCGCCTGCCCGCACGGATTCGATCAACTCGAACACCTGACCGCGCTCGATGCTGCCGAGCATCTGGCGCACCTCGGCGGCGTTCACCTTGCCCGCGCCGTAGGCGATGGCCTGGTCCAGCAGCGACAATCCATCGCGCAAGGATCCATCGGCGCCGCGCGCGAGTTCATCCAGCGCTTCGGCATCGAAGGCGATCTGTTCGGCTTCGAGGATGTGCCGCATCTGGCCGACGATCTGCTCCGGCAGCAGGCGCTTGAGATTGAACTTCAGGCAGCGCGACAACACCGTCACCGGCAGTTTTTCCGGATCGGTCGTCGCGAGCAGGAATTTCACGTGCGGCGGCGGCTCTTCCAGTGTTTTCAAGAGCGCGTTGAACGCGGATTTGCTCAGCATGTGCACCTCGTCGATGAGGTACACCTTGAAGCGACCGCGCGAGGGCGAATACTGCGCGTTCTCGATGAGATCACGCACGTTGTCGACGCCAGTATTGCTGGCGGCGTCGATTTCAATCATGTCCATGAAACGGCCGGCATCGATGTCGCGGCAGGCCGTGCACTCGCCGCAGGGGTTTGACGACTGTCCGCGCTCGCAGTTCAGCGACTTGGCGAAGATGCGCGCGATGGTGGTCTTGCCGATGCCGCGCGTGCCGGTGAACAGGAAGGCGTGGTGCATGCGCTGCGAATCCAGCGCATTGGACAGCGCGCGCACGACATGTTCCTGGCCTACCAGCTCGGAAAATTTCTTCGGGCGCCATTTGCGGGCGAGGACTTGGTACGACATTCGCGGACTCAATAAACCGAATGTCGATCTTAGCAGAGTGTGGCGGCGGCCCCGTCAGCCGCATCCCGGCACCCGAATCATTCACTACCGTTGCTGCCTTCCGGCCCTGGCGGGATTTGCAAACTATCGTCGCGGGAGAACCAACGGGGCCACCATGAACCTTGATTGAATCTGGCGGAGAGAGCGGGATTCGAACCCGCGAAGCGGTATAACCCGCTTACACACTTTCCAGGCGTGCTCCTTCAACCACTCGGACACCTCTCCGGAAGGCCGCGCAGAATACCGCACGCGCGCTACCCAAACAAGGCGATTCGACTATTCGACCGGTGTGTTGTCCGGGTGCAGCCAGCCCGACTCCCCGTCGGCATAGTGTTCGTTCTTCCAGATCGGCACGCGCCGCTTGACCTCGTCGATGACGTAGCGGCAGGCATCGAACGCGGCGCCACGATGCGCGGCGGACACGCCCACCCACACAGCGAGTTCGCCGATCTCCAGCGTGCCGACACGATGCACGCAAGCCGCCTCGACGACGACGAATTTCGCACGCGCCTCGGCCAGGATGCGTTCGCCCTCAGCCAGTGCCAGTGGCACGTAGGCCTGATAACCCAGGCGCAGCACCGCACGGCCTTCGTTGTGGTCGCGCACCCAGCCTTCGAACGTCACGCAGGCACCGGCTCGCGTATGCGCGAGCTCGCGGGCGAGCTCGACAGCATCGATAGGAGTCTCGCTCAGGCGAAACATTTCATCCGCCCGACACGGGTGGAATAAACACGACTTCGTCGCCGTCGTGCAGAGGTTGTTCCCACGACGCGAACGCGCCATTGATCGCAACGCGCAGGCGATCTTCGCCCAGGGCGAACCCGTGTCGCGCGCGCAATTCCGTGTAGAGACCACGCGCATCGCCGGCACGCGATTCCACCTGTTCGGCATCGATGCCGGCGCGGTCGCGCAGCGAGGCAAAATAGAGCACGCGATACTTCATCCGACGATTTTCCCGCCGCGCACGCGGCGTTTGCCACCGGATTTCTCCAGCAGGCGTACGTCGCCAATGACGATTTCATGCGACAACGCCTTGCACATGTCGTAGACCGTCAACGCGGCAACCGTGGCGCCGGTCAACGCTTCCATCTCCACGCCAGTCTTGTGCGTGACCGCGACTTCGCAGAGGATGGCCAACTCGGTCGGCGTGGAGAATTCCACCGTGAAATCGCAGCGCTCGATCGCAAGCGGATGACAGAACGGGATCAACTCGTGCGTACGTTTGACCGCCAGGGTGCCGGCCACGATGGCGGTGTCCACGACTGGACCTTTCTTCGCGCGCATGCCCTGCGCGCGCAGAGCACGCGCGACGGCGGCCGGAAACCGCACGCTGGCTTGCGCGGTGGCGGTGCGTGCCGTCGCCACCTTGGCACCGACGTCGACCATGCGCGGGCGGCCGGATGGATCGACGTGAGTCAATGATGGCTTCTTTTTCACGTCAACCACCGATCTCGTACATCTCGATTTTTTCATTCTTCCCCGCCGCGCGCATTTCGGCGCGCAATTCGCTGTAGCGATCCGTGCGCACGGACCAGCGCGCTCCAATCAGGCGTGTCATTTCCTCGTCGCTGGCGCCACCGCGCAGCGGTTCGCGCAGGTCGAATCCAGCTTGCGCGAACAGGCACGTGTACAGTTTTCCATCCGCCGACAGGCGCGCACGCGAGCAGTCGCCACAGAACGGCTGCGACACCGAACTGATGAAACCAATCTCGCCCGCGCCGTCGTCGAAGGCATAACGCCGCGCGACCTCGCCACGATAGTTCGCCTCCAGCGCATGCAGGGGCCAGCGCGCGTGCAGGCGCGCGTGCACCTGCGCACTGGGCACGACCAGATCGCGGCGCCAGCGGTTGAGCGTGCCCACATCCATGTATTCGATGAAACGCAGGACGTGCGGCGTGCCGCGAAAATGCTCGGCCAGCGCGATCACCTGCTCGTCGTTGACGCCGCGCATAACCACGCAATTGATCTTGATCGCGTCGAAACCGGCACGCTCCGCAGCAGCGATGCCGTCGAGGACTTCGGCAACCTCGCCACGCCCGCCGCTCAACTGGCGGAACGTTGCAGGATCCAGGCTGTCGAGGGAAACCGTCAGGCGCTTCAGGCCCGCCTCGCGCAAGGCTCCCGCCACGCGCGGCAGCAACACGCCATTGGTCGTCAGCGCGATGTCGTCTACATCGGGGATTCGCGCCAATTGCCGCACTAGTTCCGGCAAATCGCGGCGCAGCAGCGGCTCACCGCCCGTCAGGCGCAGCTTGCGCACGCCCAGTTGCACGAATGCGCGCGCGATGCGCTCGATTTCCTCGAAACGCAGGCGCTGATCCTTGGCGAGAAACACGTGATCGTGCGCGTACTGGTCTTCCGGCATGCAATACACACAGCGGAAATTGCAGCGATCGATGACCGAGATGCGCAGATCGTGCAGCGGACGCGCCAAGCTGTCGCGAGCGGATTCCAGACGATGCGGGATCGCGGGACGATTCATGCGGACTCTCTTGGGTTCAACACGGATTCCGCGACAGGCGACGGCAGCGCGATGCGTTCACCGCGTTGCGCGATGCGATAGCCGCGCGTCACCAGTGCGGCTCCGTCGGCGGCGCCACCATAATGGTACAGCCGCATCCGCGACAGTTGTTCACTTGTATATTCCCGCACCAAATCCTCCAGGCCGGTATGCGAAGGATTGCCATGCAGCGCGCAATCGTGCGCGATGATGGTCGGCGGCGGCGCGAATTGTTCCAGCATTTCCGGAATCGGCCGCGTGTCGCCGGTCCAGGCGAAGGATCCGAGTAGTGAAATTCCAAACGAAGTCTGCGGCGCGTGATGGCGCGTCGGGAACACATCGAACCACAAGTCCTCGTGCCAGAAACCGCGCGAACACGGGATGACATGGAAGCCATCCCAGAAATTCGCTCCGCCCTCGGCCACCACCTGCGGATAGTCGGCCACGCGCGATTGCAAATGCGGAATCAGCGCGGCATGCGCATACAGGCGCACCGTGCCGCGCAGTGCCGCGTCGAAATAGACGCGATAGAACAAACGCTCCAGGCCCGCGACGTGATCCATGTGCGTGTGCGTGACGTAGACCGCACGCGGCGGCTCGCCGTAGGCATCCATGTAAGTCGTCAGCGTTTCCGGACCGCAGTCGATGAGCAGGACTGGCTTGCCGTCGCGCTCGATCACCGCACCGGACGAACCCAGTTCCACCGCTTGCGCGGAACCGACACCGAGGAAGTGCAAGGCGAGATTCACGGCGCCACTCCCTTTTCCCAAGCCGCCATCAGTGGCTGCCACAGATCGCGCTCGAATTCAGGCTCTGCGTTGCGTGCAGCGCCGATTTTCAGCAACGAGCGCCGGAGTCGCGCCAGGTTCGCCTGCTGCCAGGTGTGCGCCGGATGGCGCAATTCGCCGCGATCAAAATCAATCAGCCAGACCGCAGCGTTGGTCAGCAGGATGTTGTGCGCGTTCAGATCCGCGTGATAGACGCCTTGCGCGTGGAAGCGCGCGATTTCCGCACCGACACGCGATGCGATGGCGGCATCGAATTTGCCTTGCCCAATCAATTCGGCCAGCGTCGCGGCCTGCTCGACGCGGCGCGTGAGGATATCCGCACGATACTGCGGGCCTGCGCGCCGGAAGCGGGCGGCTATCGGCTGCGGCACCGGCAGATCTTTTGCGCGCAGCGATTGCAGCAGGCGGAATTCGGCGAAGCTGCGCGTACGTTCGGGCCCGGTCCACAGATAGCGGTCGCCGAACACGCGCGCCGCCATGCCGCCGCGACGGTAATGGCGTAGCGCGCAATTGCCGAATGGTGTGTCGACGAACATCGCGCTGCCGCGGCCACCCGTCGTCGCCTGCGCCGCCGCACGCGCGTGCCAGTGCTCCGGCTCGAACCAGTCCGGGTCGAAACGCGCTTGTGCGATGGCCTCGACGTCGAACACAATTGCGCCGTCGGGCGTGGGTTGGACTTGCGCCTGCATCATCACCGCCAGTTTAGCAGCCCGCATGCCGCACACCGCGTTTTCCGTCGCCCATCCGCCGCAATCGCTGTGCCTGCTGCGCACCTCGGCGCTGGGCGACGTGACCCACGTGGTGCCGCTGCTGCGCACGCTGCAAGCAGCGTGGCCACGGACCAGGCTGACCTGGATCGTCGGCAAGCTCGAAAAAAAGCTCGTCGGCGATATTCCCGGCGTGGAATTCGTCGTCTTCGACAAGGCCGCCGGTTGGCGCGGATTCGCCGCACTGCGCCGGCAACTGGCCGGACGCCGCTTCGACGTACTGCTGCATCTGCAGGTCGCGCTGCGCGCAAACCTCGTCAGCGCGCTGGTGCGTGCGGACTTGCGCGTCGGCTACGACCGCGCGCGCTCCAAGGATTTGCATGGCCTGTTCGTGAACAGGCGCATCGCGCAGCGCAGCGGCGAGCACGTGCTGGATGCGATGGCGAGTTTCCTCGAACCGCTGGGCCTGCAACAGACCCGCGTCGAATGGAACATCCCCATTGCGGATTCCGCGCAGGAATTCGCCGCCGCGCATCTGCCGGGCGATGCGCCGACGCTGTTGGTCAGCCCCTGCTCCAGCCATCGCCTGCGCAACTGGCTGCCCGGCCGCTATGCCGCCGCGATGGATCATGCCACCGCACACGGCTGGCGCGTCGCGCTATGCGGCGGACCCGGCCCGTTCGAACGCGAGTTCGGCAATGCGATTCTGGATCAGGGCAAACACGCGCCCATCGACCTGGTCGGCAAGGACACCCTCAAGCAATTCCTCGCCCTGTGCCAGCGTGCCAGCCTCGTGCTGACGCCGGATTCCGGTCCCATGCACATGGCCAATGCGGTCGGCGCCAAGGTGCTCGGCCTGCACGCGCCAAGCAATCCGCAGCGTTCGGGGCCCTACTCCGACCGGCGCTGGTGCGTGAACCGCTACGACGCCGCGGCACGCAAATTCCGCGGCAAACCCGCCGCCGAAGTGCCGTGGGGCACGAAACTGGAATATCCGGGCGTGATGGAATTGATCGCGGTCGACGATGTGATCGAACGCTTCGAGGCATTCCGCGCGAATCAGGCCGGTGCCGCGCCGTAATCCTGGTAGGACTTCTCTTCGACCAGTTGCGAGCCGAGCTTGAGGTTGATCGTGCGCTTGACCGCGGCGCGCTTGTCGTTGGTGAAGTACACGGCGCGCGCCAATTCCACGAAGCGCGCATCGAAAGCCTGGGCCTTTTCCTTCAGGCGGATTTCGTCCTCGATGTCCCACAGCGACTGGTTGATGCGCTTGAGTTCCGCTCGCTCGGCGGCAATGTCCGTGCGCGAAGCCGGATGGTGCGCCCAGGTCGCATCGAGGATATCGAGTTCGGCGCGTACATTGGCAAGCTTGGCCGCATCGCGGATCTGCTCGGACTTGATCTCCAGGATCGTGATCTTGTCGATCAGTTCTCCGAAGGAAACGGGGGTGGAAATGACACTCATCGGATTCTTCTTGAAATCATGAAGGGGTGGGATTGCTCGTCTCATCCTGAGACTCGCCCTCGCGCAAGCGCTCAGGGCCAGCTACGCTGTCCAAAATCGTTCCCGACGATTTTGTCGAACCCAAGTGGGTTCGTCCACGCACCACTCCCGAGAAACACAAAACGGCCCGATGGGCCGTTTTGTGTTTCTGGCGGAGAGGGTGGGATTCGAACCCACGGTGCGCTATGAACGCACGCCTGATTTCGAGTCAGGTACATTCGACCACTCTGCCACCTCTCCGGCATAGTCAAGTCGAGGGCGCGCATGATACGGGCAGGGCGCCGAATACTCAACTTTTCTTTGTCGCCACCTTGACCGCCTGCACCGCGCGCGAGCGGTTGCGCGTGTAGACGTACACCGACGCCGGCGGCACGTTCCACCAGGCGAAGCCGCCGCGGCGCACGGAAAGATCGAGCTCTTCCAGAAGATCGCGCGGCACCGGCGATTTCGGTCCGTAGGTGAACTGGATCAGGCGGCCATCCGGCTTGAGCGCGGAAAACGCGGCCTGCAGGATCTCGGCCTGCGTTTGCCGCGACATCGACAGCAGGCCGAGTCCGCTGATGATCGCGTCTGCAGGACCTTCGTCGAGATAACCGCCGCGCTGCGCGATTGCCTTCAACTCGCGCGCATCGCCGCATTCCACGCGCACGTCGGGAAAATGCGCGCGCAGGTGCTGATACAGCGCCTCGTTGAGTTCAAGCACGAGCAGGTCGCGCGGGGCGATGCCGTGTGCCAGCATCGCGCGGGTGAAAACGCCGGTACCGCCGCCGAGTTCGATGACGCGCCGTGTGCCGTGCGGCAGTTCGGAAATCATCTGCCGGGTCAATTGCCGGCCGGACGGTGACAGCGCGGCGATACCGAGCGGATTCTTCAGCCATTGGCGAAAAAAAGTCCACGCCTCGGGAGCGGCGACGCGCTCGTCGGGCCTTGTCGGCGAAGTCATGGAAGAGTCCCCTGCATAGCCCGGCTATGCTAGCAGGTTGTCGATTCCGCGATGGTTAAGCGCATGAAAAAGCCCGCCGCGCGGAACGCGGCGGGCTTCGCGCAAGAACGTGCGCGCTCAGCGGCAGTAGCGCGGGTCCGAAGAGCCGCAGGAATAACCGCGGCTGTAGCCACTCCGATGGTATCCGCGATCGTTGTCGTAGCCGCGGCCATAGTCGCGGTTGTAGCGCGAGTCGCCGCCACGATCGTAGTAACGGGTGCGATAGTGGCTGCGGTAAACCGGCGCGGAGTAGTAGCTGCCGTAGTAGGCGGGCGCGGGCGCGTAGTAATAGCTGTCGTAGTACGCCGGCGAATAGTAACCGCCACCGTAATAGCCACTGCCATAGTAACCACCACCGTAGTAACCGCCTACGCTGGCATAGCCGTGTCCGTGATGACCACCCCAATAACCCAGACTGACGCCGGGCAGGTTGATGCCGATGCTGACATGGCCACCAGCGAACGCGGCCGGAGCCAGCGCCAGGCCGGCTGTCACGAGCAAGCCCAGAACCAGTGCGCGGAACCCACGCTTGCGAATCGTCATGGTCGTCTCCCGGAACAACTTCGTGCGATCGGAATGTCGCAGGTGCATGGTCGATCCACGCGGCTGAATCGAGACTGAAATTTGCCTGCCGCAGTCCGGCTTGTTCAGCTTCGCTCCGGCGAAACTGAACAGGATCATTTCAGGCGCAGTTCCCAGGCTCGATGGATGCGTGCGTGGCGCGCGAAATCGAAGGGTATGGTCTGCGCGGAAATCTCGCGGATGTCGAATCCCGCCAGTGCCGTCTCGTCCAGCTTGAAACGCCGGAAATTGTTCGAAAACAGGATCGTGCCGCCGGATAACAGACGCTCGCCGCACAGATTGAGCAGGCGCGCGTGATCGCGCTGCACGTCGAAATCCTCGGCGCGCTTGGAATTGGAAAACGTCGGCGGATCGACGAAGATCAGATCGAACATGGCCGAACGCGATTGCAGGAAATCGAGCGCATCCTCGCGCACCAGCCGGTGGCGCTCCAGATCCATTCCATTCAACGCAAAATTGCGCATCGCCCAGTCCAGATACGTTTGCGACAGGTCCACGCTCACGGTTTCCGCCGCACCGCCTGCAGCGGCGTAAACGCTGACGCTGCCGGTGTAACAGAACAGGTTCAGGAAACGCTTGCCGCGCGCCAGCTCGCGCACGCGTGCGCGCAGCGGGCGGTGGTCGAGAAACAATCCGGTGTCGAGATAATCGTGCAGGTTGACGAGGAATTTCAGCCCCCCCTCGCCCACTTCCAGGAATTCGCCGCGCTCGTCGAGGCGCCCGTATTTTTCGCCGCCCTTGCCGCGCGCGCGCTGTTTCAATGCAATGCGTTCGCGCGGAACGCCCAGCGCCTCGCCGGCCGCGCGCACCAGCTCGCGCCAGCGCGTGCGTGCGAGGTTTTCATCGATGCTGGCCGGCGCGGCATATTCCTGGATGTGCAGATGCTCGCCGTAGATGTCGATGGCCGCCGCGTATTCGGGCAAGTCGGCGTCGTACACCCGCCAGCAATCGGTGTTCTCGCGCGCGGCGATCTTGCGCAGATGGCGGAAGTTCTTCTCGATGCGGTTCTTCACCATCTGCGCACCGGCCGAGAGCGGCTTGGGTTCCGGTTTTGGCGCATCGACCAAGGCGATGTCGAAGTTCAGCAAGGTGCATTCGATCGCGCCGTTGAACAGTACATAGCGCTTGTCCGCGTGCAGGCCGAGCGCACGCCCGTGCGCCGGGTCGGCGGCAATGACGCTGGCGCGCCAGCCACGGAACACGGATTTCAGTTTCTCGCCGAGCAGGCGATACAAGGCGATCACGTCTTCGTCCACGCCCATGCGTTCGCCATAGGGCGGATTGGTGATGAGCAGGCCCGGCTGTTCGAGTTCATGCGGGCGATGCAGGTGGTCGAGCGTTTGCCGTCCAAAATGCATGAATCCGGAAAGCAACGCTTCCTGTGCGTTGCGCTTGGCTTCGTTGAGCACGGTCGGGTTCTCGTCGAAGCCGAAAAACACCGGTCGCAGCGCCTGCAAACCGGCCTGTGCGCGCGCCTGCGCCGCCTCATGCAGCGTTTTCCACAATGCCGCATCATGGCCGCGCCAACCGGTGAATCCCCAGCGCTCGCGACGCAGACCAGGTGCCACGTCCGCGGCCATCAGCGCCGCTTCCAGCGGCAAGGTGCCCGAACCGCACAGTGGATCGACCAGGCCGCCGCCGGCCGCATAAATTGCCGGCCATCCCGCGCGCAGCAGCATCGCCGCGGCGAGGTTTTCCTTCAGCGGCGCCAGACCCGCACCCTTGCGATATCCGCGCTGGTGCAGCGGCGGGCCGGAGAGATTGATACCGATGATCGCGCGGCCCTTGCGCAGCACCAAGTTGACGCGCAGGTCGGGATGCTCCGTATCCACGTTCGGGCGCGTGCCGTCGCGGTCGCGGAAAAAATCCACGATCGCATCCTTCACGCGCAGTGCGGCGTATTGGCTGTGGGTCAGGCCGCGCGTGGAACCGACCGCATCCACGGCGAAAGTTCTGTCGGGTTCCAGATGCGCGCCCCAGTCGATGGCGCGCGCACCGGCATACAAGGCGTCGCCGTCGTCGACCGGGAATTCGGCAATCTGCAGCAACACGCGACTGGCCAGGCGCGACCACAGGCAGGCGCTGTAACCCGCTTTGAGTTCGCCCGCGAAATGCACGCCGGCCAGCGCCTCGTGCACCTCGCCCGCGCCGATCGCCTTCAACTCCTCGACGAGCAGATATTCGAGACCCTTGGGGCAAGTCGCGAAAAAATCGCGCATCAGGCGAATCGCCGCAGGAATTCGCCGAAACGCGCGGCGACGAAATCGACGTGGTTCGACAATCGATGACCGTCATCGACCAGGGCGATTTCGCCCCTGCGCTTACGCGCGAACGCGATAGCCTCGTCGACTGGGCACAACTCGTCGTTCCAGCCGTGCACCAGCGCGGTCGGCACGCGCGCCGCGTCGAAGCGCCGCGCGTAACCCGGAATCGCCACCGGCAAGGCCATCAGGAACAAGCCGACGCAATTCAATTCCAGTGAAGCCAAACCCGAGGTGAAAGCGCCCATGCTCGATCCTGCCAGGATCACCGACGCGTCTTTCGGCGCGTGTTCGACCAGCCGCGCAATGCGCTCATCGATGCGGCGCACATCGCCGCTGGCATCCAGGTCCTGATAATCCGGACGCACGCTGGAAAGCCCCATCGACTCGGCGACCGTGGCCAGCGCGCTGACTTTGGTCGCATCCGGACTGCTGTGCAGGCCGTGAGAGAGAATCAGGAAAGGCTTGGGCATGCGACAATTATCGCATGCCGATTCACCTGCCCCTCGCCTTGTCCATTCACGACCAACCCCTGCCGTACGTCGCGCGTCTGGAAAAGCGCCCGCTGTCGGCGATCGACCGCGTCGTGATCCATTGCACCGAATTGCCGGACATGCAGATGGCGCGCGAATTCGGCGAGCGCATCCGCTACGAGAAATCGCAGACCGGCAACAGCGGGCATTACTACATCGATACCGACGGCACGATTTATCGCTACGTGCCGAATGATCGCATCGCCAACCACACGTTCGGCTACAACCCGCGTTCGATCGGCATCGAGCTGTCCAACATCGGCCGCTATCCAGACTGGGGCGACAGCCGGCATCAGAAATGGACTGTGCCGTACACGAAGGCGCAGATCGACGCCCTGCTCGCGCTGCTGCGGCAGTTGCGGCAGGAACTGCCGAATCTCAAATACATCGCCGGCCACGAAGATCTCGACACGCGCCTGGAACCAGCCAGCGATGATCCGAAAATCATGTTGCGCCGACGCCAGGATCCGGGGCCGCTGTTTCCGTGGCAGGACATCGTCCCTGCGAGCGGGCTCCAACGATTCAATCCATAGGAATTCCCATGTCCACTCCCATCGTCGGCGAACTGATCGACCTGTTGCAGCTCGAGCGACTGGAAGAAAACCTGTTCCGCGGCCAGAGCCGGGACATTGGCACCAAGTACGTGTTCGGCGGCCAGGTGCTCGGACAAGCGCTGTCGGCAGCGCAACGCACCGTGGATAGCTCACGCGCGGTGCATTCACTGCACGCCTATTTCCTGCGCGCCGGCGATATCGAAGCGCCGATCGTCTTCGAAGTGGACCGCGCCCGCGACGGCAAGAGTTTCTCGGTGCGCCGCATTGTCGCGATCCAGCACGGCGAGGTGATCCTGAATGCCGCCGCCTCGTTCCAGATCGCCGAACCCGGCGTCGAACACCAGCTCAGCATGCCCGATGTGCCGCCGCCGGAAGACGTGAATCCGCCTGAACCCGTCCCGCCGGAGGACCTCGCCAAGCTGCCGGTGAAGGCGCAGCGCTGGCTGGCGCGCAAGGGGCCGTTCGAATTCCGGCCGGTGTATCCGCGCAACGAATTGAAACCGGCGAAACGCCCGCCGTTCCAGCAGATCTGGTTTCGTCTCGCCGGACGCGCGCCGGACGACGCCACCTTGCATCGCGCGATGCTGGCCTATGCGTCGGACTTTCATCTGATCGGCACGGCCACCTTGCCGCATGGCATTTCGTATCTGCAACACAACGTGCAGATGGCGAGCCTGGATCACGCGATCTGGTTTCACCGCCCGTTCCGCGTCGACGACTGGCTGCTGTACGCCTGCGACAGTCCGAGTGCGCAAGGCGCGCGTGGCCTGACCCGCGGCATGATCTACACGCGCGACGGCAAGCTGATTGCCTCGACCGCGCAGGAAGGCATGCTGCGCGTGCTGCCGGAGTCGGCTACGTGAGACAGGTTTTTTCTTCGCCACGCATCGAGAACGTCGAGCGCCTCGTCGCGGTCTTTGCCGAGGCTGGCATCGAAACGCGCGTGACCAATCGCCGCGCCTATGCCGGGCACGATTACAAGGGGCCGAGCTACAGCGCCAAGCAGAATTCATCGGGCTGGCCAACGGTATGGATCGTCAAGGCCGAGGATCAGCCACGCGCGCGCGCGATCCTGCGCGACATCGGCATCGAGCCGATCACGCGCTTCGCCGACGAGCTCGCCCAGGCGCGCCAGCCGCAAACTCGCCCGGCTCATTTCCGCTATGCAGGCAAGCTGCGCATCGCGCTGCTGGCGGCCATCGTCGTGCTGATGCTGTTGCGCTTTCTGGGGATTTACTGACGCGCTAGACTGAACCGGTGAAATCCGACGTCGTCCGCCTGTTCCAGACCCTGCCGCACCCCTGCGGCTACTTCGCGGAGCGTACCGCTCAGAATCTCGTCATCGATCCAGCCTCGCCACATCTTCCACAAATATACGATGCCGCATTGGCCAAGGGTTACCGCCGCGCTGGCGGGCACGTCTACCGGCCGCACTGCCCGGGCTGCCGTGCCTGCATTCCGGCGCGAATCCCGGTCGCCGAATTCGTTCCCGACCGCAGCCAGCGCCGCTGTTCAACCCACAACCGGGATCTGGAATTGCGTCTCGCACCGCCGGCATTCACCGATGAATACTTCGATCTGTACCGGCGCTATCTCGATGCGCGCCACCGCGACGGCGGCATGGACGATCCGGCCACGGAGGATTTCGAGCGCTTCCTGTTCACGGCGTGGAGCCCGACAAAATTCATCGAACTGCGCCTGCGCGAACGCCTGCTCGCTGTCGCCGTCACCGACTTCACCGCGACAGGTTTATCCGCGGTCTACACGTTTTTCGATCCGGATGTAGCCGCGCGCGGCCTCGGCACCTACGCGATCCTGCGCCAGATCGACCTTGCGCGCGAGCGCGGCCTCGCGTTCGTCTATCTGGGATTCTGGATCGCGCGCCACCCGAAGATGGATTACAAGGCACGCTTCCGCCCGCTCGAATTGCTCGACGGCGGCGATTGGCGCCGCCTCAATCCTTGCGCGCCTGGAATCCGAACGGATGATCGTCGTGCAACGACATGATCAGCTTGACCATCGCGTGCGGAATGCGCAATTCGAGCTCGGTCGGCTGGCCTTTCGCATCCGTGCCCTGCAAGGTCATCTCGAAGTAGGCGCCGGACGCGTCGATGCTCGCGCAGACGATGTGTTGACCCGCCGGCGCATCGCTCAAGTAGGGCTTGATCGCATCGCCGAGCGCGTCCTGCGCCTGCGGAAACAGGAATACGGCATAGCTCTTGGTGTCGGGCATCGCGGGTTCCATTGCGGATGATGCCGGATTGTAGCGAACACAAGCCGAGTTATGCTTGGCGCTCCCGACCACGCCGAGCCGCCATGCGCATCCTGCTTTCCATCCTGTTCGTCCTGCTGCCGATACTCGCGCAGGCTGCGCCCGCGGACGATGTCTGGATGAGCGTGCTGCTCGACGGCCGCAAGATCGGCCACATGCACACGACGCGCGCAATCCGCGACGGCAGCGTGATCACGACGCAGAAGATGGAAGTCGAACTGGATCGCGCAGGCGTGAAGGTGGGTCTTTCCACCGGCGAAACCGATGCGGAAACGATGGATGGCGAACCGCTGGCGTTCACCTCGCGCACGGCGATCTCCGGCATCGCCAGCACCGTGCAGGGCACGCGCCGCAGCGACGGGCGCTTCGATGTGGTCAGCGAAGTCGGCGGCGCCAAAACCGCGCGCATCATCGATTGGCCGCAAGGCGCGTTGCTGGCCGAAGGCCTGCGCCTTGCCGAGTTGCGCGCGGGACTGAACCCCGGCACGCGCTTTTCGCAGCTCGCGTTCCAGGTCGACAGCCTGGATGCGGTTGCGGTCGATTCCACGGTCGGCCCGCGCGAACGCATGGATCTCCCGGACGGCGGCAGCGCCATGCTCAGTCGTGTCGACCAGATCATCCACCTGCCCGGCACATCCACGCGCAGCCAATCCTGGGTGGATGCGGGCGGCACCGTGCGCAAGATGACGCTGCCGCTGATGGGCTTCGACCTCGCCATGCTGGCTTGTTCCAGGGCATGCGCGAATGCGCCGAATCAGGGCGCCGACATCCTCGTGCGCGCGCTGGCGCAGGCACCCGCGCCAATCTCGCCGCGCGAATTGCGCGATGGCGTGATCCTGACGGTCAGCGCACGCAGCAGCGGCGATCCGCTGCAATTCGCGCAGACCGGCGAACAGCGCGTGCGCACGACCGCCGCAAGTGGTATCGAATTGCGCATCGCGCCGATCGGTGCCGTACCAGCGAACGATTCGGAAGCGCCGCCTACGCCTGCCGATTCGCAGCCGAACGACTGGCTGCAAAGCGACGCGCCGGAAATCCGCAAGCTCGCGCGCGAAGGCGCCGGCGACGCGAAGACGCCGGCGGCGCAGATGCTCGCCCTGCAGGAATTCGTGCGTCATTTCATCCGCAACAAGGACCTTAGCGTCGGCTATGCCTCGGCGCTGGAAGTGGCGAAAAATCCCGAGGGCGATTGCACCGAGCACGCCGTGCTGCTCGCCGCGCTTGGCCGCGCGCTAGGCATTCCCACGCGCGTCGTCGATGGCCTCGCCTACACCGATCGCTACGCCGGCAGGGATTACGTCTTCGTGCCGCACGCCTGGGCGCAGGCCTGGGTCGATGGCCGCTGGCAAAGTTTCGACGCCGCCCTGCCCGGATTCGACGCCGGCCACATCGCACTATCCACCGGCGACGGCGACCCGTGGCGCTTCTTCTCCGGCATGGATACGCTCGGACGCCTGCGCATCGATCGCATCGAAGCGATGCAAGGATCGAATTGAGCGATTGACTCGGATCAACGCCAGCCTGCGCAAACATTGGCATTCTTCAGGTTCCAGACAGGAGAACCACACCGATGAACACGAATCGCTATTCGCCCTGGTTGCGCCGCCTGCACTGGCTGATCGCCCTTTTCATCGTCGTGGCGTGGCTGCTCGCCGAAGCCCGCGGATACACGTCACGCGGTTCGGACCTGCGCGCCGCCGTCACCTGGACGCACATCCAATTCGGGCTTGCGGTGATCCTGCTGATGCTGCCGCGCCTGTTCGCGCGCATGCGCTCGGCGACGCCGCCGATCGCACCGCCTCTCGCCGTCTGGCAGGCGTGGCTGGCCAAACTGATGCATCTCGCACTGTATGCGCTGGCTTTCCTCGTACCCGTGCTCGGTATCGCGATGCAATACACCAAGGGCACGAGCTGGGATCTGCTGGGCCTGCCGCTGCCGGTCAGTGCCAGCCCTGATCGCGACTTCTCGCACCAACTCGAAGGGCTGCACGAAACCTGCGGCAACGTGTTGTTTTGGCTGGCGATGGTGCATGCGGCCGTAGCGCTTTTCCATCATTGGATATCACGCGACGACACGCTCAAACGCATGTTGCCGATGCTGCGCTCCGGGGATTGAGCGGGCGCCGGTACTTGCGAGAATGATATCTTTTTGATATCTTTTATTCGCAATCCAACCGGAGCCTGTCATGAACGAACGTCGCTTGTCCGCCCCTTCGGGCATTCCCGCGCTGCTCGGCATCATCGTTTTGCTGCTCGCCGACGGCGCGTGGTTCGTGTATTCGATCCAGAATCAGACGGTCTGGGCGATCATCGTTGCCGTGCTCGCCGCGATCGTGTTGCTGATCTGCCTCGGCGGCTTCTTCACCGTCGCGCCGAACGAAGGCAAGGTACTGCAATTCTTCGGGCGCTATGTCGGCACGGTGCGCGACTCCGGCCCGCGCTGGGCCAATCCGTTCTATTCCAAGCGCGGCGTTTCCCTGCGCGTGCGCAACTTCGAGTCGAGCAAGCTCAAGGTCAACGATTCGGACGGCAATCCCATCGAGATCGCCGCCGTCGTGGTCTGGCAGGTGGTCGATACCGCCGAAGCGCTGTTCCAGGTCAACGATTACGAGGATTTTGTGCACATCCAGAGCGAATCCGCGCTGCGCCAGATGGCGCAAAGTTATCCTTACGATTCGCACGATACTGGCGCGGTTTCGCTGCGCAGTCACGGCAGCGAGATTACCGATCATCTGCAGAAAGAAATCCAGGAACGCCTCGCCAGCGCGGGCGTGAAAGTGATCGAATCGCGCATCTCGCACCTCGCCTTCGCGCCGGAAATCGCCCAAGCGATGCTGCAACGTCAGCAGGCCAGCGCGATCATCGCTGCGCGCACCAAAATCGTCGAAGGCGCGGTGACGATGGTCGAGATGGCGCTGGAGCAATTGAAAACGCGCGGCGTCGTGCAACTCGATGAGGAACGCAAGGCGGCAATGGTGTCCAACTTGCTCGTGGTGCTGTGCGGCGAGCGCGGCACGCAACCGATCGTCAACACCGGCACGTTGTACACCGGCTGAAGGAGGAACACACATGCGCACCCACGACATCGACAAACACCAACCCTGGTTTCGCGCGAAGAAGTATGGATGGGGCTGGAGTTGGCCCCTGACCTGGCAAGGCTGGCTTGTCATCGCGGTCTATGGCGCGCTCACCGCTTTCGGAGCCTGGCGTTTCACGCATACTCATGACATGGCGCTTGTTCCGGCTTTCGCGCTGCTGACGCTCCTGCTGATCGGGATTTGTTGGAAAACCGGCGAGCGTCCACGCTGGCGATGGGGCAACAACGACCAGAATGGCCGCTGACAAGAAAGCCTATCCGCTGCGCATTTCTTCCGACGTCCTCGACGCCGTGCAGCGCTGGGCCGACGACGAATTGCGCAGCGTCAACGCGCAGATCGAATACGTGCTGCGCGAGGCGCTGCGCAAGGCGGGACGATTGAAGGCATCCGCGCCTGCGAATTCCGGGAAGGGCCCGAAATGACAACAATGCCGACGACCCATTGGATCGAGAGCGCCTTCAGCCTCGGCGTGCCGCACGATTACGGCCGCACGCGCGGCCTGCGCCGCGTGCGCGAGCCGGCGCAGCTGGAATCCATCGGCCTCGACACGCAAGGCCGCGAACAATTCCTTGCGCCGCGCGCCGCGCGCGCGTGGGCGCGCATGTGCGAGGCGGCCACGCGCGACGGCGTCGAACTGCAGGTCGTCTCGGCATTCCGTTCGGTCGAATACCAACTCGGCATTCTCAAGCGCAAGCTCGAACGCGGGCAATCGATGGAACAGATCCTGCGCGTCAGCGCCGCGCCGGGTTTCAGCGAACATCACTCGGGACGCGCGCTCGACATCACGACGCCCGGATTCGCCGCGCTGGAAGTCGAGTTCGAGAACTCACCGGCATTCGCGTGGCTGCAGAAGCATGCGCGACGCTTTCATTTTCACTTGAGCTATCCACGCAAGAACCCACACGGCATCGCTTACGAGCCGTGGCATTTTTGTTGGCACGCGAAACGCTGATTTATGCCCGAAAAAAGCCCCGCACTGCGGGGCTTTCTGTTTCATGGACGACGACGCTCACGGCACGAAATTGACCGTGCTCGCCGCACCCGTCGTTGCCGCGTTCGGATCGACCACCAACGGGTGGTAGCTGCCGGTCAGCCACAGCAATAGCTGGCTGGCGTAGTTCGGATCGCCAAGAACGGCCGATTCGCCGCCGGGAATCACTTCCACCGCGTTGATCGGCGTGCTCATCTGGCCGACAAAGCGGCGGCCGGGTGCTGTCGCTCCACTGAACATGAAGTCGTTGACGCCGCTCACGCGCAAGGTGCCGCCGCCCGGATTGACCGTCTCGTACGACGAGTCGCGCGCAAGGCCCGGCAGGTTCGACGACAGGTCGGTGAAGCCGTAGGGATTCGGACCCGGGATGTTGAACGGCCCGCCGAGTGGGTGCTCCAGCACGAAGCGATGCAGTGCACCCCAATGGTAAGTGGATTGATCCGTCGACTTGCCGAATGCCGGTGCGAAGGCATCGCTCGCCAACTGTGCGAGACCCTGGCGCAAACTCGTGAGCAGGATGAAATCGCGCGCTGACGCCGCGTCGGGTGCGTTCGGCACGTTGAAGAAATTGATGCCTGAAGCACCATGTCCGCCCAGAACGGGGAACGCATCGAGCAGGAACTTCAGCCCCGTGTAGGCGCTGTCGTCGCCCGGCAGATAGCTGCCAAGCCCGTAGGCCGTGAGCGTTCCGTCGATGGTGTTCTTGATCGCGTTGCTGCGCCACATGAAGAACTCGGTTGCCGCGACGGAGTTGTTCAACTGCGCCGACGTTGGCGCAGAACCCGGCGCACGCCCTGCATCGAAGCCCTGCGCGAGTCCCGTCGGGGTCGACAAATCCCATGCGGAAAGCCGCGTGATCGCCTCGCTGACCGCCGGATCGCTTGCCAACTGCTGCAACGGTGCCCACGCGCCGCTCGCCTGTGCATCCTGCGCAGCGGCGAGCAGATACGGCAACAGCAACTGCGCATCCACCGGCTGAT
>DATIOA010000031.1:0-9747 GCA_035473575.1 Rudaea sp.
TGCGGTGCGTGGTCGGTGGCGAGGATGTCCAGGCGCGTGTCGATGAGCGCGCGCATCAACGCGTCGCGGTCGGAAGCGGCCTTGATTGACGGATTGCACTTGATGCGACCGCCCAGACGTTCGTAATCTGCGTCGGTGTAGCGCAGGAAATGCACGCAGGTTTCGGCGGTGATGCGCTTGCCCGCGATCGGGCCGGGCTCGAACAGCGCCAGTTCGTCCGCGGTGGAAACGTGCAGCACATGCAGGCGCGTGCCGTGGCGGCGCGCGGTTTCGACCGCCCATTTTGTCGAGTCGAAACAAGCCTGGCGCGAGCGGATGTCCGCGTGCATGCGCATCGGAATGTCATTTCCGTATTGCGCCTTGGCGCGGTCGATGTTGGCGTGCACGATGCGGTCGTCCTCGCAGTGCACGGCCACGAGCACCGGCGAATCGCGGAACACGCCGTCCAGCGTCGCCGGATCGCTCACGCACAGATTGCCGGTCGACTCGCACAGGAACACCTTCAAGCCCGGCACGGTGCGCGGATCGAGTGCGCGGATGGCATCCAGGTTGTCGTTGCTGGCACCGAAATAGAACGCGAAGTTGGCGAGCGACGTGCGCGACGCGATGGCGTATTTTTCTTCGAGCAACGCATGCGTCAGCGTCGGCGGATTCGTGTTCGGCATCTCGATGAAGCTGGTCACGCCGCCGGCCACCGCCGCGCGCGATTCCGAGGCAATGTCGGCCTTGGCCGTGTAGCCCGGCTCGCGGAAATGCACGTGGTCGTCGATCATGCCGGGCACGAGCAGGCGGCCGCGCGCGTCGAACACGGGTTCGCCGGGCCTGGCCGTGAGCTTTGGTGCGATGGCATCGATGCGCCCACCGCGCAAGCGCACATCGCCCGCAAAACGCCTGCCCTCGTTGACGATGTCGGCGTTGACGATCAGCCAGTCGCTCATTGCGGTTCCTTGTCGCGCAAACGCCGCATCGTAAACCTTTCCGGCACCGGATCGAACCCTCCGCGGCATAGGGGCTGGCAGCGCGCGATCCGCCACAACGCAAGCAGGCCACCGCGTGCAGGGCCGAAGCGCGCCACCGCAACGCGCGCGTATTCCGAGCAACTCGGATGGAAACGGCAACGCGTGCCAAGCAGCGGGCTGAGCAGGCGTTTGTAGGCCGCAAGCAGGAAAAGGACGAAGCGAGTCACTTAAAAGGTTGAAGCGAGGGGGCCATTAGGCTATAACACGCGACCGCTGAGGGACAATGTTGGTGAAACACATGGCAAATTCCAAACGCAAGCCGGCTGCGAAGAAATCTGCCGCGAAGAGACCCGCCAAGCCGGTCCAGAAGCCCGCTGCCAAAAAGCCGGCGCACAAACCGGCGCCGAAAGCCGCATCGCGCAAACCCGTCAAGCCGGCAAAGAAGGTCGTGGCGAAAAAACCAGTAGCCAAGCCGGCAGCCAAGAAGGCCGCACGCCCGGCACCGGTCAAATCAACCCGGAAGGCCGCGCCGCACAAGCCCGCCGCCACAGCGAAGAAAGGAAAAATGTCAGCCGTCGTCGAAAAGGATACCGTCACCCGCGAAGACGGCCGTTATGCCCTGCCCAGCACCACGATCATCGATTTGCCCGCCAATTACCGGCCCGGCGCGCGCGAGGAATACATGGGTCCGAAGCAGCTCGCGTATTTCCGTGCGAAGTTGCAGAAGTGGCGCGAGGACCTGGTCGAGGAATCCAAGCAGACCATCGACAATCTGCGCGACGAAGTGCGCGATGTCGGCGACGAGGCCGAACGCGCCACGCGCGAAACCGAGAACTCGCTGGAGCTGCGCACCCGCGACCGTTACCGCAAACTGATCGCCAAGATCGACAAGGCGCTCAAGCGCATTGAGGAAGGTCGCTACGGTTTCTGCGAGGAAACCGACGAGGAAATCGGCCTCGAACGCCTCGACGCGCGCCCGATCGCGACGCTGTGTCTGGATGCGCAGGAGCGTTGGGAGCATCGACAGAAGCAGATGGGCGATTGACGGGACAGGGCTTCCGTGCGGCTTCGCCGCCCGGGTGACTTCTTTGCTCGTGCAAAGAAGTCACCAAGAAACACGTTCAGAGCGGTGCATCCCCCAGGAGGAGCCTCACGCAGGCGCTGTGAGCGGATGAAGGTTCCGATTACAACTTGGTTTTTCAGGGTTGCAATGCCTTCCGCGCGTATTCGCGAATCGTTTGAAACATCGATGCGAGCCCATTGCTGCGGGTTGGCGATAGGTGCTGCGCGAGGCCGATGGCATCGATGAATCGTGGCGGTGTGTCGAGGATTTCCTGCGCGCTCCGGCCTGAGTAAACGCGCAGCAGCAGTGCGATCAGTCCGGAGACGATGGCCGAGTCGCTGATTGCGCGGAATGTGAGCACTCGCGCGTCGCCGCCGGGTACCAGCCAGACCTGCGATTGGCAGCCGGAAACCTTGTATTGCTCGGTCTTCAACTCATCCGGGAATGGCGGCAGCTTGCGACCAAGGTCGATCAGATACTGGTAGCGTTCGGTCCAGTCGCCGAAGAACGCGAACTCTTCGGTGATCGCGTTCTGCGCGGCCTGGGGGTCACCTTGGTTGTGTTGTAGAGCAGTTTCCATTTGATTTGATCAAGAGTGCTCAGGCGCGTTTCCAGCGCACACCCTGAGGTGTATCTTCAAGAACTATCCCACGACTCTCCAAGTTCTTACGAATTTCGTCAGCCGCAGCAAAATTCTTGTTTAGCCGCGCCTCTTGTCGCGATGCAATGAGTTTGTTGATATCGCTTTCGGACAACTTTGGGTGGAATTGGATATTCGTGATCCCAGCGATAGTGATTGACACCGGGCGTTCCGTTTTGAACCAGGCTTCCGGATCGTTCTGCAGCAGGCCAAGGAACTTGCCGGCACCGAGCAATGCAGCCTTTGCCGCTTTCATGTCTTGTGGGTTTGTGGATTTGCGCGCCTCGTCCGCGAGCCGCGCCAGCACGGCGAACGCTTCGGGAGTATTGAGGTCGTCGGCGAGTGCGGCGAGCAGCACGTCCGGCACGGGGCCAGGTTCGGCCTGCGCGCCGGAAAGATCGCGCAGCAAGGTATACCAGCCATTGAGCGTGGCGCGCGCTTGCGCGAGCGTGGCATCCGACCAGTCCAGCGGCTGGCGGTAATGCGCCTTCAGCAGCATGTAGCGCAGCAGTTCCGGCGGATGTTGCTGCAGCAGTTCATGCAGTTGCAGGGTATTGCCCAGCGACTTCGACATTTTTTTCCCGTCGAAAGTGAGCATGCCGTTGTGCAGCCAGAAGCGCGCAAAGAGTTTTCCGCCGTGCGCGCAGGTCGATTGCGCGACTTCGTTTTCGTGATGGGGAAACAGCAGGTCGTTACCGCCGGCGTGGATATCGAGAGTCTCGCCCAGGTGCGCCGCGCTCATTGCCGAACATTCGATGTGCCAGCCCGGGCGGCCACGGCCCCAGGGACTCTCCCAGCCCGGCAAATCCGGCGTGGACGGCTTCCACAACACGAAATCGGCGGGATTCTTCTTGTACGGCGCTACCTCGACGCGCGCGCCGGCGATCATGTCGTCGGTGGAGCGGCCCGAGAGCTGGCCGTAGTCGGCATACGAGGACACATCGAACAGCACGTGACCCTGCGCGGCATAGGCATGCCCGTGTGCGATCAGGGTTTCGCAC
Organism: Rudaea sp.; assembly: GCA_035473575.1. Taxonomy (GTDB): domain Bacteria; phylum Pseudomonadota; class Gammaproteobacteria; order Xanthomonadales; family Rhodanobacteraceae; genus Rudaea. The sequence goes on from DATIOA010000031.1 coordinate 3,664, forward strand.
ATCGCGATGATCTGCGGGATGTGCGCGGTCGCGTAGGGCACGATGTCGGGTGCGTCGACGCCGAGCCTGGCCATGTCCTCGTCGTAGGCGGCGGCGTATCGCTGCGTGATCGTCGCGATGGACTGGCCGGATTCGAACGCTGCGGCATTGATCTTGTCGTCGACATCGGTGACATTGCGCGCGTAGACGACATGCGCCGCGCCGTAAATCCGCCGCAACAAGCGTACCAGCAGGCCGAACACGACCGGTCCGCGCGCGTTGCCGATATGCACGTAGTTGTAGACGGTCGGGCCGCACAGGTACATGGTCACGCGACGTGGGTCGGCGGGGGCAAAGTCCTCGACGCGGCGGGTGCGGGAATTGTGCAGGCGCAGTTGCATCGGCAGGCCGTTTATTGCGATGCGTCATTGTAGCGCAGGCATGCGTTACGTTCAGGATCGCATGGTCTGCGGACCGCGCCGCGACGGGGTTTGCCTTAAGTCTCATTCAGCCTGAAAGTGCTTAAATTCACACCGTCCGGCAGCAGAAGTTGGTGCGCTCCGGGCCCCAGAGACTGTGCGGCAGGATGCCCGAACCCCGTTTACCCAATGTGTTGCGAACGTGTCATGAGCCTGTTGCGTATTCTTCCATTCTTCTTCGCGGCGCTGCTTTCGGCGCAGGCGGTCGCGCAGGCGCCGCCCGCGGCGCCAGCCGCGTCGGGCGAAGAAAATTCGCATTACGGTTGGGCGGACGTGTTGCGCGTGGACCCGATCTACGGCGATGACTCGCCGAGTCCGCCGCCGCAGCCTTGTTATGAGGAACAGGTCCCGGTCGACACGCCTGCGGATGCCGAAGTGCAGAACAAGCGCGGCGTCTTCACCGCGATCGGCGCGTTCGTCGGCGGCATCCTCGGCAACCAGTTCGGCAAGGGCAACGGACGCGCGGCGGCAACCGTGGCCGGCGCCGTCGCCGGCGGCGTGGCTGGCAACAACATCGCCACGGCGGGCGAGGAAAACGGCGATTCGCGGCCGCAGTACAAGACGGTGCGGCACTGTCCGCCGGCTGCGGCAAGCCAGCGCAAGGTTGTCGCCTATGACGTCGAATACCGCTATCGTGGCGACGTCTACAGCTCGCGCATGGCCTTCGATCCCGGCGACCGGCTGCGCGTGAAGGTGAACGTCACGCCGGCGGAATAGCCGTCCAGACGTCTTTTCAAAACATGTTGCGCCGCAAAATGGGTTCGTGCTAACGTGACCGCCATGAAATCCTTCGCTTCCACCGCAACCGTCCTGACCACCGCCCGCATGGCCGCCGGCATGACTTCGCGCGCGCGCCGACCGGAGTCTTGCATTCCGGCCGGATAGCTGTCGCGCGCACATTTCTGTTGTCGCATCGACCCCAAAACCCGGCCTCGCGCCGGGTTTTTTATTGGAGTTTTTCATGGCAATCCGACATTTTCTTTCCACCCAGGACTGGTCTCGTGCCGAGCTCGATGATTTGCTCGCGCAGGCCGCCGCATTCAAGCGTTCGAAGGCCGGTACTCAGCTTGCCGGCAAATCGATCGCGCTGCTGTTCTTCAATCCCTCGATGCGCACTCGCACCAGCTTCGAACTGGGCGCGTTCCAACTCGGCGGCCATGCCGTCGTGCTGCAGCCGGGCAAGGATGCCTGGCCGATCGAATTCGACGTCGGCACGGTCATGGACGCCGAGGCCGAGGAACACGTCGCCGAGGTCGCGCGCGTGCTGTCGCGCTACGTGGATCTCATCGGCGTGCGCGCGTTCCCGAAATTCCAGGACTGGGCGGTCGACCGTGAGGATCGCGTGATCTCCGCGTTCGCGAAATACGCGACGGTGCCGGTGATCAACATGGAAACGATCACGCATCCGATGCAGGAGCTGGCGCATATCCTCGCCCTGCAACAGCACTTCGGCACGCCGGATCTGCGCGGCAAGAAATATGTGCTGACCTGGACCTGGCACCCCAAGCCGCTCAACACCGCGGTTGCCAACTCCGCGCTGCAGATCGCAACGCGCTTCGGCATGGATGTGACTTTGTTGTGTCCAACGCCGGAATACCTTCTCGATCAGCGCTACATGGAATTTGCCAGGCGCAACGTCGTCGAGAACAGTGGTTCGCTGACGATCAGCCACGATCCGCAGAGCGCATACCACAGCGCGCATGTCGTCTACGCCAAGAGCTGGGGCGCGCTGCCGTACTTCGGGCGCTGGGCGGACGAGAAACCGATCCGCGACGCGCATAAGCACTTCATCGTCGACGAAGCGAAGATGGCATTGACCGACCACGGCGTGTTCAGCCACTGCCTGCCGTTGCGCCGCAACGTCAAGGCGACCGATGCGGTCATGGATTCACCGTCGTGCATTGCGATCGAAGAGGCCGAAAACCGCCTGCACGTGCAAAAAGCGGTGATGGCGGCGCTCGCCAACCAGTGACTCTACGGAATCTCCCATGAGCAAAGAAATCGTTCTCGCGTTTTCCGGCGGACTCGACACCAGTTTCTGCGTGCCCTATCTCAAGGAGCATGGCTGGGCCGTGCACACGGTGTTCGCCGATACCGGTGGCGTGGATGCCGAGGAACGCGCCTACATCGAGCAGCGCGCCAAGCAACTCGGCGTCGCCTCGCATGTCACCGTCGATGGCGGGCCGGCGTTGTGGGAGCACTTCGTCAAACCCTTCGTGTGGGCGGGCGAAGGTTACCAGGGCCAATATCCGCTGCTGGTGTCGGATCGCTACCTGATCGTCGATGCGGCGCTCAAGCGTTGCGCCGAACTCGGCACGCGTGCCATCGCGCATGGCTGCACCGGCATGGGCAACGATCAGGTCCGCTTCGACCTCGCGGTAAAGGCGCAAGGCGACTACGAAATCGTCACGCCGATCCGCGAAATCCAGAAAGAGCATACGCAGACGCGCGCGTACGAGCAGAAGTATCTCGAAGAGCGCGGCTTCGGCGTACGCGCCAAACAACAGGCCTACACCATCAACGAGAACCTGCTCGGCGTGACCCTGTCCGGCGGCGAGATCGACCGTTGGCAAGCGCCGGGCGAAGGCGCGCGCGGCTGGTGCAAGCCACGCGCCGAATGGCCGTCCAAACCACTGAGCGTGAAATTGACGTTCGTCGCCGGCGAGGCTGTCGCACTCGATGGCGCGAAGATCGCAGGCCACGAATTGCTCGCGAAACTCAACACGCTGTTTGCGCCCTACGGCGTCGGCCGCGGACTCTACACTGGCGACACCACCATCGGCCTCAAGGGCCGCATCGTGTTCGAGGCGCCGGGCCTGACCGCGCTGCTCGTCGCGCACCGCGCGCTGGAAGAAGCCGTGCTGACCAAGCAGCAGAACCGCTTCAAGCCCGACGTGGCTCGCAAGTGGGTGGAACTCGTATACGAAGGATTCTTCCACGATCCGCTCAAGACCGATCTCGAAGCATTTCTCGCATCGAGCCAGCGCATGGTTGCGGGCGATGTCATGCTCGAAACCCACGGCGGCGTCGTCGTTGCCGCCACGGTCGAGTCGTCGCACATCCTCAATGCGAAAGACGCGACCTACGCGCAGTCGGCGGATTGGGGCGTGGTCGAGGCCGAAGGCTTCATCAAGCTGTTCGGCATGAGTTCGGTGCTGTGGACGCAAGTGAATCGGAAATGACAGCGCATCTCGCTGCCACATTGCGGCATCTGCAGGCGCTGGTCGCCTTCGACACGCGCAATCCGCCGCGCGCGATCGGCACGGGCGGAATCTTCGACTACCTGCGCGCGCACCTGCCGGGTTTCGACTGCACCCTGGCCGATCACGGCGCCGGCGCGGTGTCGCTGTTCGCCGTGCGCGGCAAGCCAAAGGTCCTGTTCAACGTGCACCTGGACACGGTACCGGATTCGCCGCACTGGAACGCAAATCCATTCGAACTGCGCGTGACCAGCGAACGCGCCATCGGCCTGGGCGCCTGCGACATCAAGGGCGCCGCCGCTGCGCTGCTCGCCGCAGCGCAAGCCAGCGACGGCGATGCCGCGTTTCTGTTCACGACCGACGAGGAGGCGAACGACGCGCGCTGCATCGCAGCGTTCCTCGCACAGAAAAAATCGTTCGATGCCGTGATCGTTGCCGAGCCGACGAAGTGTGAAGCCGTGCTCGCGCATCGTGGCATCAGTTCGGCGTTGATGCGTTTTGCCGGCCGCGCCGGCCACGCTGCAGGCGAACAGACGGCGGGCGACAGCGCGTTGCACCAGGCCGTGCGCTGGAGCAGCCGTGCACTCGATCACGTCGATTCGCTCGCGCATGCGCGTTTCGGCGGCCTGACCGGGCTGCGTTTCAACATCGGCCGCATCGACGGCGGCATCAAGGCGAACATGGTCGCGCCGACGGCGGAACTGCGTTTCGGCTTCCGGCCGTTGCCGTCGATGGACGTCGATGGCCTGCTCGCGACCTTCCGCGGCTTTGCCGAAATCGAGCCGGCCGAGTTCAGCGAAACGTTCCGCGGCCCGGCGTTGCCCGCGGGCGCTGATTTGGACGATAACGGTGTAAGCGCCGAGACACGCCGCCTCGCTGCGCGCGATGTCGCCGACGCACTCGATATTCCCGTCGGCAACGCGGTTGATTTCTGGACCGAGGCCGCGCTGTTCTCGCAAGCCGGTTACACCGCGCTTGTCTACGGTCCCGGCGACATCGTCCAGGCGCACAGCGCGGATGAATGGGTGGCGCTCGACCAGTTGCAGCGATACGCCGAGAACATTTACCGGATCGTCAAACATGGAATCGCATAAGCACACCCGCAAGACCATCGTGCGCCTGCTCTCGGCGATGGGCAGCGCGAAGGAAATCCAGGCCTACCTGAAACGCTTCTCGCAACTCGATGCCAAGCGCTTCGCCGTGGTCAAGGTTGGCGGTGGGGTGCTGCGCGATGAGTTGGCCGATCTGGCCTCTTCGCTGACTTTCCTGCAGCAGGTCGGATTGACGCCGATCGTGATCCACGGCGCCGGCCCGCAGCTCGACGAGGAGATGTCCGCCGCGGGCATCGAAAAGCGGACCGTGGGCGGACTGCGCGTAACCTCGCCGAAAGCACTCGGCATCGTGCGCCGCGTGTTCGTGCAGCAGAACCTGAAACTGGTGGAAGCGCTGCAGGCGATGGACACCCGTGCCACGGCGATACCGTCGGGCGTGTTCATGGCAGGTTATCTCGACCGCGATGCCCTGGGACTGGTCGGCAAGGTGGAGCGCATCGATCTCACGCCGATCGAGGCCAGCCTGCGCGCGAATTCGATACCGGTGATCGCCAGCCTTGGCGAAACCGACGAGGGCCAGTTGCTGAACATCAACGCCGATGTCGCCGCAAACGAATTGGTGCGGGTGCTGCAGCCGTACAAGATCGTGTTCCTCACCGGCACCGGAGGCCTGCTGGACGGTGCGGGCCGGGTGATCGATTCGATCAACCTCAGTACCGAGTACGAGCACTTGATGTCGCAATCGTGGGTCAACGGCGGCATGCGCCTGAAGATCGAGCAGATCGCCGACCTGCTGGCCGACCTGCCGCTGACCTCGTCGGTGTCGATCACCCGTCCGTCCGAACTGGCCAAGGAACTGTTCACCCACAAGGGCTCGGGCACCCTGGTGCGGCGTGGCGAGAAGGTGCTGCGCTTCGACTCCTGGGACGGCGTGGACCGCGCACGCATGCGCGAACTGATCGAGTCCAGCTTCGGCCGCACCCTGGTGGCGGACTATTTCGAGCGCACCCAGGCGTTCCGCGTCTACGTCAGCGAGAACTACCGCGCCGCGATGATCCTCACCAGGGAGCATGTCGACAACGAGCAGAGCCTGCCGTACCTGGACAAGTTCGCCGTGCTCGACGACGCCCAGGGCGAAGGCCTGGGTCGCGCGGTGTGGCAGGTGATGCGCGAGGAAAACCCGCAGCTGTTCTGGCGCTCGCGTCACCACAACCAGGTCAACATCTTCTACTACGCCGAGTCCGACGGCTGCCTCAAGCAGCCGCGCTGGAAGGTGTTCTGGTACGGCCTGGACGGCAACTTCGACACCATCGCCCGCTGCGTGGCGCATTGCGCGCAACGCCAGCCGACGCTGGTGGACTGAGCACGGCGAAC
>DATIOA010000032.1:0-3139 GCA_035473575.1 Rudaea sp.
CAGCAGGATGTTGTCGGGCTTGACGTCGCGGTGCACGAAGCCCTTGGCGTGTGCGTAGTTCAGCGCGGTCGCGATTTCGCGTGTGACGCGCAAGGCGAACCCGACCGGCCGCGGCGTGCCGTCCTTGGCCAGCACGGCGCCGCCGCCGAGATATTCCATGGCGATGTAGTGGTATTCGCCGGCGCGACCGACGTCGTGCACGCCGACCACGTTGCGGTGGTGCAGCTTGGCGGCGATGCGCGCCTCGCGCAGGAAGCGCTCGCCGAAATCCGGATCGGCAAGCAGGCTTGGCGACATCACTTTGAGGGCGACTTCGCGCTGCACGGATTCCTGCATCGCCAGATAGACCGTGGCCATGCCGCCACGGCCAAGCTGGCGCAGGATTTTATAGCCGGCAATCTCGATCACGTGCCCGATCCGTATGCCCCCGGTTCCGCCGCGAAGCATAGCACGCGTACGTTGCCGGCCCGCGGCCGGAACGCAGCGAAAATCTTCTGCAACAACGGGTTGCGGCTTCCGCGTCAGTCGAAACCGTTGCCGAAGATCTCGTCCTCGTTCGGCTGGCGTTCGTAGGCGCCGATATCGGGTTTGCCGGTGGGCACCTCGCGCGCGAATCCAGCGCCACGCTGATCCGTCGCATACGTGTGCGGATTGCTGCCGGCGTCGATCGCCGGGCTGCCGGCGAGCAACGCGTGCATGCGTGTGAGGCCGCCGTGGTTGCCGAGCGGAGCCAGCATCGGATCGGCGAACGACACGATGGCGCCGTTGTTGACAAGCGCGGTCGTGTAGCGCACCAGACTGGCGCCGCCGAAGATGCGCTTGCCGCTGCCCAGACGGATGTCGACCGGCGTGCCGGTCTGGTTGGTGTTGTCGGCCACGATGCTGCTTTGCAGAGTAACGTCCATCGTGCTGTCGATGCCCGCGCCGTAGTTGGCACCGGCGTAATTGAAGGCGACCGTGCTGTTGTTCAACGTCAATGTTCCCGTATTGCTGATGCCGCCGCCGCTCCCGCCGCCATTGTGGGAGATGGTGCTTTCGGCGATGGTCGTGGTGCCGTGCACGGACAAACCCCCGCCATATTTGCTGGCGATGTTGTTGTCGATCGTGCAACGCGTGATGTCGGCCTTGTTGGTCACGTACGCGCCGCCCGCGACGGAGAGCACGGCGAGGTTTCCGCTGATGGTGCTGTCGGTGCAATATAGATAAGTCGTGGCGATGCCGCCGCCGAACACCGATCCGGGATAGGCATCGCCCTTGGACATCGTGTTGTGACTGACGTTCGCGCCATTCTGCAGCGTGACCGTGCCTGCAAAAACGCCGGCACCGGCGAAAATCGGCCGATATTTGCCGGTGGATCCGTGAGCATCCAGCGTGCAGTCGGTCACGGCCGCGCCGTCGAGTACGACCGATCCTGCATGGTTGATGCACCCGCCGCGTTTGCCGGGATTGTGCCCGTTGGCCACCGTGACATCGCGCAGCGTGAGCGTTCCTGCGCTATCGGCGCTGTAGAAAATGGCCGCGCTGTCGTTGCCGTCGATGGCGAGCTTTTCCTGCCCGGGTCCGACGACGATGAGCGCTCCGCTCACCGGAATCTGGCCTTGCGTCAGCGTGATCCGGCTCGACGTGCACGCCGGATCGGCACCCGGAAGGCCGCTCAAATCGATGGTGTCGCCGCTCGCCGCACCGGCGATGACGCTGCGCAGCGATCCGGCGCGGCCATCGTCATAGCAGTTCGTCACCGACAGCGGCGTGGCGTACGCTGCATCGGCGGCGATGCTCAACGCGGCGCAGATGGCCAGGTGACAGGCGTGGTGTCGTAACGGGCTTCGCATGGCGTTCTCCGGCGTGTGAACCGGGTAACGCCGAAGCGCACGCGACTGCGACACGCTCAGGCCAGCCTTCTCGCCTCCATCACGTTGGGCACGGCCGCAAGGCGCGCGAGCAGCACGGACAACTGCTCGAAATCGGCTACCCGCACGGCAAAGTTCATCGTCGCCAGGCCCGAGGCCGCATCCACGCGCGTGTTGACGGCGATCAGGTGCACGTTCGCCGCGGCGATGACATTGGTCACGTCCTTGTGCAGCCACTTGCGGTCGTAGCCGCGCACCAGCACGTCGACGTCGTAGGCCTGGGCGCGCGCGCCACCCCACTCCACTTCGATCGCGCGGGCCGGATCGCGTGCGCGCAGGCGCGCGAAGCTGGCGCAGTCGGCGCGATGGATCGACACGCCCTTGCCGCGGGTGATGTAGCCGGCGATCGCATCGCCTGGCAGCGGTTGGCAGCAGCGCGCGAGCACGGTGAGCAGGTTGCCGACGCCTTCGATGACCACGGCGTCCTTGCCGCGCTTGGGTGCGCGCGGCGGCGCCGGCACGGGTGCCGTCGGCGCCGGCGCATGCGTTTCGTGCAGCGCACGCGCAACCTGCCCCGCAGTGATTTCGCCGAGCGCCAGCGCGACGAGGAACTCCTCCAGCGTCTTGTGCTGGAACTTCTGCGGCAACGACTCCAGATCCACATTGCCCAGCGCGAGGCGCTTGAGTTCCTTGTCCAGGATCGCGCGCCCGGCCGCGAGGTTCGCGGCCAGGTCGGCGTGCCGGAACCATGCGCGCACCTTCTGCTGGGCGCGATGCGTGTTGAGGAATCCATGCTGCGCCGAGAGCCAGTCGCGACGCGGCTCCAACGCCTTGCCGGTGAGGATCTCCACGCGGTCGCCGCTGACCGGCTGGAAACTCAGCGGCACGATGCGGCCATTGACCTTGGCGCCGCGGCAGCGATGGCCGACGTCGGTGTGCACGTGGTAGGCGAAATCCAGGACCGTGGCGCCTTGCGCCAGGTCCAGCACCTGGCCCTGTGGCGTGAGCAGATAGACGCGGTCCTCGATGATATCGGTGCGAAATCCGGCGAGCAGTGCGCCATCGTCGTCGGCATCGCCCTTGGCTTCGAGCAGTTGCCGCATCCAGGCGATCTTGCGCTCGAATTCGGCATCCGCGCCGCCGCCTTCCTTGTAGCGCCAGTGCGCGGCGACGCCGCCTTCCGCATCCGCGTGCATGTCGTGCGAACGGATCTGCACTTCCAGCGGCTTGCCTTCGGGGCCGATCACGGCCGTGTGCAGCGATTGGTAGCGATTGCCCTTGGGCCGCGC
>DATIOA010000033.1:0-16823 GCA_035473575.1 Rudaea sp.
CTTGGCGATGAGCAAGGTCGGCGCGACGATCAGCAGCGCGACCGCGCCGAGGGTGAGCCAGCGCGGCGGCAGTTCGCGCGCATGCAGGTACCAGGCGATCATCATCGGCAGGGTCAGCTTGACCAGTTCCGAAGGTTGAAAACGCACCACGCCGAGGTTCAACCAGCGGTTCGCGCCACGGCCCTGGCCGATCAGCGCCACCGCAACGAGCAGGGCGAGGCTGGCGAAGTAGAGCCAGGGCGTCCAGTTGCGCAACACGTTCGGCGGCACGCGCGAGAGCAGCAGCAGGAACAATCCGCCGAGCGCGAAGCGCAGCGCCTGGCCGAGCACGAGGTGGCGGTCCAGGTCGCTGGCGCTGTACAGCGTGGCGAGCCCGATCAGCGCGAGCAGGATCAGTGCGCCAAGCAGCGGCAGGTCCAGGCGTGGCTCGCGCAGGCTGTGGCGCAACCAGGCGCGCAGGCGCAGGAGCGGATTCATGGCGTGCGGCTTCCCTGATCATTGTCCTTGAGCCATTCGTCGAGGATGCGGCGCGCGATCGGCGCCGCGTCGTAGGCGCCGGAGCGGCCTTCCTTGAGTGCGATCACCACCGCGACGCGCGGCGCGTCGGCCGGGGTGAACGCCTCGAACAGCACTTCGTGGCGGCTGATCGGCGAAGCCATGATGCTGGTCCATTCCTCGCCGGTGCGCGAATAGCGTTCCGCGGTGCCGGTTTTGCCGGCGATGACATAGGGGAATCCTTCGCCGAGTCCATGCGCGGTGCCGGAAGGATCATTGACCACGTCGATCATTCCCTGGCGCACCGCATCCCAGTTGGCTGGATTGCGCACGAAACTCGGCGCGGATTTCGGCTGCGTCACCGGCACGCGCGGCGCGTTCAGGCCGGCCTGCATCGCGCGCAACAGGTGCGGAGCGTGGCGCACGCCGCCTTCGGAAAGCGTCGCCAGCGCGGATGCCAGCTGGATTGGCGTGATCACCCAGAAACCCTGGCCGATACCGGCGATCACGGTTTCGCCCGGATAGAACGGTTGTTCGATTTTCGCCCGCTTCCAGGCGCGCGACGGCAGCACGCCGGACGCTTCGCCGGGCAGGTCGATGCCGGTGGGACTGCCGAAACCGAAATTCGCCATCCATGCGCTGAAGCGGTCGATGCCCATGTCCAGCGCGAGCGAGTAGAAATACGTGTTGACCGAGCGCGCGATGGCCTGGCGCAAATTGACCAGGCCTTGGCCGCCGCGCACGTCGTCGCGGTAGCCGCGCGACTGGCCGGGGATGAAGAACTCGCCGGTCGACAACACCGTGTCCTGCGGCCGGCGCAGGCCGAGTTCGAGTCCGCCGAGGCCGAGGTAGGGCTTGACCGTGGAACCCGGCGTGAAGCCGCCGGCAATCGCGCGGTCGAGCAGGGGCTTGTCCGGATTGTTCATCAGCGCGGCGTAGTCGGCGCGGCCGATGCCGTTGACGAACAGGTTCGGATCAAAGCTCGGTGCGCTGGCGAGCGCGAGCACTTCGCCGTTGCGCGGATCGATCGCCGCCACCGCGCCCGGGCGTCCGGCCAGCGCATCGAAGGCCACGCGCTGCAGGCGCGCGTCGATGCTCAGGTACAGGTTCTTGCCCGGCGTCGGCGCGACCCGGCTGATCGGCTTGCCGATCACGCGCTTGTCGACGTTCACCTCGACCTGCTCGTAGCCCGGCAGGCCGTGCAGCTGGCTCTCGTACTTGCGCTCGATGCCGGTCTTGCCGATCTGCGTGGTGCCGGCGTATTCGTCGGCATCGAGGTTGGCCGCGTCCGCCGCGTCGATGCGACCGACGTAGCCGACCACGTGTGCGAAATCCGTGCCGCGCGGATAGGCGCGCGTCAAATACGGCACCACGTCGACGCCAGGGAAGCGCCAGCGCTGCGTGGAGAAACGCGCGATCTCGTCCTCGGACAATTTCAGGCGCAGCGGAATGCTGTCGAACGCACGCTTGCTTTTGCGCAGTGCGGTGAAACGCTCGATGTCGTCGTCCGACAGCGCGACCACCTGGCCGAGCGCGGCGAGCATCGCGGCCATGTCCTTGACCTGCTCGGGCACCACTTCGAGGCGGAACGCGGCGACGTTCTCGGCCAGCAGCACGCCGTTGCGGTCGTAGATCAGGCCACGCGTGGGCGGAATGCTGCGCACCGAGATGCGATTGTTGTCCGAGCGCGCGGCGAATTCGGCGTGGCGGGCGATTTGCAGGTACCAGAAACGCGCAGCGAGTCCGGCCAGGCACAACGCGATGAGGATGAAACCGGCGAGCGCGCGACGGCGGAAACGCTCCGCTTCGCGTTGCGCGTCCTTGATCTTCCCGGACTTGGTTTTTCGGCGCTTTTTCACGATTCGCGGGCGCGCAGGCGCGCGCGTGCATCGTCGAGCAGCAGGAATACCCAAGGCCACGCCAGCGCACCGACGAGCGGGGCCAGCCAGTAGCTCGGCGGTGCGCCGCCGAGTCCGGCCACGGCGCGTTCGGCGAGCAGCACGATACGGTCGTTGACGAGCAGGGCGAGCACCGCCAGCGCCTGCTGCCACATCGGGAAGAAGCGCAGGCGCGCGCGGAAACGCATCAGGATGAAGCAAAAAATGCAAAGCCGCAGCGCCTGCTCGCCAAGCAGATCGCCGACGAGCAGGTCGCCGACCAGGCCGAGCACGAACGCGCGACCGAGGCTCACATGCTCGGGCGCTTCCAGCGTCCAGTAGACCAGGATCAATGCCAGCCACCAGGGTTTGAGCGGCAGCAATGCCTGCGGCAACGGCATCAATTGCAGCAGGTAGCCGGCGAACACACTGCCCCAGAACAGCCAGTCGTTGGCGCGCAGGCGATTCATTGCTGCGCCGCCGCCGCGGGCGGTCCTTCGATCGACACCGGCGCCGGCGGGCCGACCGGATCGGGCAGATCGTGCAGGATCAGCACCTCGCCACTGCGATCCAGTGCCGCGCTCGGCGCAACCGTGGCTACCGCGAACATGCCGCTGGGATCGTTGCGGATGCGGCGCACGCTGCCGACCGGGAATCCGGCCGGGAAGTGTCCGCCCAGGCCCGAGGTGACCAGCCGGTCGCCGGGCTTGATGTCGGCGCTGATCGGGATGTTCTGCAATTCCAGCGCATCCAGCGCGCCGGTGCCGCGCGCGATCGCGCGCATTCCGGTGCGCTCGCTCCTCACCGGCAGCGCGTGCGCCGCATCGGTGATCAGCATCACGGTGGACGTGTCCGGCAGCACTTCGACGACTTGGCCCATCACGCCGTGGGCATCGAGCACCGCCTCGCCCGCGCTCACGCCCTGGCGCATGCCGGCATTGACCACCACGCGATGGCGGAACGGATCCGTATCCACGTCGATGATGCGCGCGAGCTGCACGCCTACATCGAGGCCGCGTTGCGCATCGAGCAACTGCTGCAGGCGTTCGTTCTGCTCGCGTACGGTCTGCAGGCGGTTCAGGCGTGCCTGTGCGAGCAGCAGTTCGCGTTCGAGTTCCGCGTTGCGCGCGTTCAGGCGCGTGCGGTCGGCCACCGCGTCGCCGGCGTCGCGCGCGAGTTGCGAGGGCAGGGCCGCAAGCCGATACATCGGTTCGATCGCCGCGCTCGCGGCGTAGCGCACGCGCGCGAGCCAGCCGTTGCGGTGGTCGCTGACCATGAGGCCAATCGCCAGCGCGAGATAAACGATCAGGCGCAGCGTGTTCGCCGTGTCCGAACTGAACAGCGGTGTCGTGTCGTTACGGGTCAGCGCCATGATGAGCGCAGTTTACGAAACTTTCGGCCTCATTCCGGAGCGAAGAAATCGCTGCCGTGCTGGTCGATCAATTCCAGCGCGCGCCCGCCGCCGCGCGCCACGCAGGTCAGCGGATCGTCGGCCACGTGCACGTGCAGGCCGGTTTCCTCGGAAATGAGCTTGTCCAGGTCGCGCAGCAGCGCGCCGCCGCCGGTAAGCACGATGCCGCGTTCGGCGACGTCGGAGCACAGCTCCGGCGGAGTCTGCTCCAGCGCCGCCTTGACCGCGCCGACGATGCCGCCGAGCGGTTCGTGCAGGGCTTCCAGGATCTCGTTGGAATTGATCGCGAACATGCGCGGCACGCCCTCGGCGAGGTTGCGGCCGGAAATCTCGATTTCCTTGATTTCGGTCTGCGCGAAAGCGCAACCGATTTCCATCTTGATGCGCTCGGCGGTGGCTTCGCCGATCAGGGTGCCGTGGTTGCGGCGAACGTAGTTGATGATGGCCTCGTCGAAGCGGTCGCCGCCGATGCGCACCGAAGCCGAGTAGACGATGCCGTTGAGCGAGATAACCGCCACCTCGGACGTGCCGCCGCCGATGTCGAGCACCATCGAGCCGCGCGCCTCGTGCACCGGAATGCCGGCGCCGATCGCCGCGGCCATCGGTTCCTCGATCAGGAACACGTCGCGCGCGCCGGCGCTTTCGGCCGACTCCTTGATCGCGCGGCGCTCGACCTGGGTCGAGCCGCAGGGCACGCAGACGAGCACGCGCGGGCTGGGCCGGAACACGCGCGTCTTGTGCACCTTCTTGATGAACTGCTTGAGCATCTCCTCGGTCATCGAGAAGTCGGCAATGACGCCGTCCTTGAGCGGACGCACGGTGACGATGTTGCCGGGGGTGCGGCCGAGCATGCGCTTGGCGTCGCCACCGACCGCCGCGACTGAACGCGGGCCGCCGGGGCCGCGGTCCTGGCGGATGGCGACGACGGAGGGCTCGTTCAGGACGATGCCCTGGCCGCGCACGTAAATGAGGGTGTTTGCCGTGCCGAGGTCGATCGACAGGTCGTTGGAAAAGAATCTGCCTAAGCCAAACATGAAGCTCTCAGTGGAATGATTCGCGGGATCGCGAAAAGCGCGACAGTGTAGATTCGCGGCGCCGCACAAGCAAGGAAAAATGCCGTTAAAATGCGGCCTGCGGCACGTTTTTCGCGCCTCGTCGTGACGATCGCGCCGTGTTATCGTCGCCCGCCTACGCCCCGGATCTCCCATGGCCATCGACACCGCCATCGTCGCCCGCATCGCCCGGCTCGCGCGCCTGCCGATACCGGCGCAGGATGCCGCGCAGACAGCGGCCGGTCTTTCGCGCGTGCTTGATCTCGCCGCGCAGTTGGCGGATGCGCCGCTCGACGGTGTAGAGCCGATGGCGCATCCGCATGCGCAAACGCTGGCCTGGCGCGCGGATGCGGTCACCGAATCCGATCGCGCCGATGCGCTGCTGGCGTTGGCACCGGATGCCCGTGCCGGCCTGTACGCCGTGCCCAAAGTGATCGGTTAGGCATTGGTGATGGCATCAGACATTGCGCAACTCGCGCAGGCCCTGCGCGCACGCAAAATCTCTGCGGCTGAATCGACGCGGCAGGCGCTGGCGGCGGCACAGGCGCGCGCCGACTTGAACGCGTTCGTCACGCTGGATGAGCAAGCCGCGCTCGGAGCCGCGGCGCGCGCCGATGCGGCGCTCGCGGCAGGCGATGCGTCCGCGCTCGCGGGAATTCCCTTTGTGCACAAGGATATTTTTTGCACCAAGGGAATGCGCACGACGTGCGCGTCGCGCATGCTGGAAAATTTCGTCCCGCCGTATGACGCGGCCGTGGTCGAACGGCTCGCCGCGCACGCTGCCGTATCCCTCGGCAAGGCGAACATGGACGAGTTCGCGATGGGCTCGTCGAACGAAAATTCTTTTTTTGGCGCGGTGAAGAATCCCTGGGACGCGACGCGCGTTCCCGGCGGATCGTCCGGCGGCTCGGCCGCGGCCGTCGCCGCCGGCATCGTACCGTTCGCGACCGGCACCGACACCGGCGGATCGATCCGCCAGCCGGCCGCGTTCTGCGGCATCACGGGTCTGAAACCCACCTACGGCCGCGTTTCGCGCTACGGCATGATCGCGTATGCCTCGAGCCTGGACTGCGCCGGCGTGCTGGCGCGCAGCGCGGGAGATTGCGCGCGGGTATTCGCGGCGATGGCCGGGCACGACGCGCGCGATGCGACGAGTGTCGATCGCCCTTGCGACGACTACGTTGGCGCATTGTCCACAACGTTGCAAGGTATAAAAATCGGCGTTGCGCGCGAATATTTCGGCGCCGGCGTCGAGGCCGGCGTCGATGCGGCGACGCGCGAAGCCCTGCGCGAATTCGAAAAACTCGGTGCGACACTGGTCGATGTTTCCCTGCCGTACGCGCACTTGGCAATCCCGGCGTATTACGTGATTGCGCCGGCCGAAGCCTCGAGCAATCTTGCGCGCTACGACGGCGTGCGTTACGGGCATCGCTGCGCCGATCCGCAGTCGCTCGAGGATATGTACGCGCGCAGTCGCGGCGAGGGCTTCGGCGCCGAGGTCAAGCGTCGCATATTGGTTGGCACCTATGCGCTGTCGGCGGGTTACTACGATGCCTACTACCTGCGTGCGCAGCGTGCGCGGCGCGTCATCGCGAACGATTTTGCCGAGGCGTTCAAGCAGGTCGATCTGATCGCGGGGCCGACCACGCCGACTGTCGCGTTCAAGCTCGGCGAGAAGACTTCCGATCCGCTCGCCATGTACGCCGCCGATGTGAACACCGTGGCGGTGAACCTCGCCGGATTGCCCGCGATATCGATTCCGGCAGGTTTTAGCGAGAACCTTCCGGTTGGCCTGCAACTGATCGCACCGGCTTTTGCCGAGGCGCGCCTGCTTGCCACCGCCCATCAGTTCCAGCTCGCGACGGACTGGCACGCGCGGGAGCCGAGCGCATGAGCTGGCAGC
Source organism: Rudaea sp. (assembly GCA_035473575.1). GTDB lineage: Bacteria > Pseudomonadota > Gammaproteobacteria > Xanthomonadales > Rhodanobacteraceae > Rudaea. The sequence goes on from DATIOA010000033.1 coordinate 6,739, forward strand.
CTGTCATCGGCCTGGAAATCCACGCCCAGCTTGCCACCGCGAGCAAGCTGTTTTCCGGCGCGTCCACCGCTTACGGCGCCGAGCCCAACACGCAGGCGGCGCTGCTCGACGTGGCCATGCCCGGCACCTTGCCGGTACCCAATCGCGCGGCACTGGACAAGGCCATCGCGTTCGGACTCGCGATCCATGCGACGATCGCGCGGCAGAGTATTTTTGCGCGCAAGAATTATTTCTATCCCGACCTGCCCAAGGGCTACCAGATCAGCCAGTACGAAGCGCCGATCGTCGGCAACGGGACGCTTTGCGTGCGCACCGATGACGGGCGCACGCTCGAGGTGGTGATCGAACGCGCGCATCTGGAAGAAGACGCCGGCAAGTCGCTGCATGATGCTTTCCACGCCGCCACGGGGCTGGATTTCAACCGTGCCGGCGTGCCCCTGCTCGAAATCGTGTCGAAGCCCGTGCTGCATACGGCGCAGGACGCGGTCGCCTACATGCGCGCGGTGCACACCCTGGTGCGCTGGCTGGGCGTGTGCGATGGCAACATGGCCGAAGGCTCGTTCCGCTGCGACGCGAACGTCTCGGTGCGGCGTGCGGGCGCGGACAAACTCGGCACGCGCACCGAGATCAAGAATGTCAACTCGTTCCGCTTCGTCGAGAAGGCGATCGAATACGAGATCGAGCGCCAGATCCGCGCGCTGGAAAACGGCGAGGCCATCGTGCAGGAAACGCGGCTCTACGACGCCGCGGCGCACCGCACTCTGCCGATGCGCAGCAAGGAAGACGCGGACGACTATCGCTATTTCCCCGATCCGGATTTGCCGCCGCTCATGGTTACCGATGCCGACATCGAGGCAGTACGCATGGCATTGCCGGAGTTGCCGGATGCGCGGCGGCGGCGCTATGTCGAAGCACTGGGTCTGCCGGAAAGCGATGCAATGCAGTTGTGCGCCGACAAGCATGTCGCGGATTTTTTCGAGGCCGTGTTGGCTGCGCTGCCGGATCAGGCCAAAATGTGCGCGAATTGGGTGCTGGGCGAAATCGCCGCGGCACTGAACGCGGCGAATCTGTCCATCGAAGCCTCGCGCGTATCCGCACCTGCGCTTGCGCGCCTGCTCGCACGCATCGCCGACGGCACGATTTCCGGCAAGATCGCCAAGGACGTCTTCGCCGCGATGTGGGCGGGCGAGGGCGACGCGGACGCGATCGTCGCCGCGCGTGGCCTGAAGCAGATATCCGACACCGGCGCGCTGGAGTCTGCCGTCGATGCCGTGATCGCGGAATTCCCGAAACAGTTGGCGGAGTATCGCGCCGGCAACGACAAGCTGCTGCAATTCTTCGTCGGCCAGGCGATGAAGGGCCTGCGCGGCCAGGGCAATCCACAGCAGTTGAATGCGCTGCTGCGCGAGAAGCTCAAGTAGGCGGCGAATCTGCGACAATGCGCGCTTTGCCTCGGCCGGAATTCCCGATGAAAGCCCTGATTTGCGGTTCGCTCGCCTACGACACCATCATGGTGTTCCCGGACCAGTTCAAGAACCACATCCTGCCGGACAAGGTGCACATGCTCAACGTGGCCTTTCTGGTGCCGCGCATGCGCCGCGAGTTCGGCGGCTGCGCCGGCAACATCAGTTACAACTTGAAGCTGCTTGGCGGGCATCCGCTGCCGATGGGCACGGTCGGCCAGGACTTTGGCCCCTACCGCGAGCATTTCACCCGCTGCGGCATCGACCTGTCGCAGGTCAAGACGATCGAGGACCTGTTCACCGCGCAGGCGTTCATCACCACCGACCTGGACGACAACCAGATCACGGCGTTTCATCCCGGCGCGATGATGCGCAGCTTCGAGAACCATGTGCGTGACGTTCCCGACGTCGCGTTCGGCATCGTCGGCCCGGATGGCCGTGAAGCGATGTTGCAGCACGCCGCCGAATTCGCCGAGCGCAAAATCCCCTTCATCTTCGATCCCGGGCAGGCGATGCCGTTGTTCAACGGCGAGGAATTTCGCGGCTTCATCGAGCAGGCGCAGTACGTGACCGTCAACGATTACGAATCGAACCTGTTGCAGCGCGCGACCGGTTGGAGCGAAAAACAGATCGCCGAGCGCGTTACCGCCTACATCGTCACGCGCGGGCCAAAGGGATCGCTGATCCATACAAAAAAGGAAACGATCGATATCCCGCCTGCGCATGAGCGCCGCGTGTCCGATCCGACCGGCTGCGGCGATGCTTATCGCGCGGGCCTGATTTATGGCTTGATGAAGAATATGGACCTGGCCACGTGCGGACGCATGGCCTCGCTGATGGGCGCGCTGAAGATCGAGCATCCCGGAACCCAGAACCAGCGTTTCACTTACGGCGAATTCTCCGATCAATTCCGCCAGCAATTCAGCTACGCGCTGGATTGAATCGGGCTGGATTGATCGCGTTCAACGCGCCGGATCGGCATTGCCGATGTCGATCAGGCCCTTCCATTCGCCGTTCGCGTTGCGCCGCCACGCGGTCACATAGCTGCCGCTGACGGGCTTGCCGCCGGCCTTGGGCGTCGAGGTCCAGCGCCCACGCGAAACGCCCATGTCGCCGGCCTTGGCGGCGAATACCTCGAGCGGGTGCCAGGCCAGCACGCTCGCGTCCGGTGCGTCGCCGCCCATCTTCCGGTAGATCGCGTCGCGGCCGATCGCGGGCTGCGAGCCGCCGCCATAGACCGTGCCGTCGATCGCGTCCATCCAGTCGGCGAAGGCCTTGGCGGCGCCATCGCGCGCGGCCTGCGCGGCGAAATCGGTTTCCGCCTTGACGATGGCGCGGGCGGCGTCGAGATTGCCGTGCAATCTGGGCTCGGCTGCCTGTGACGCCGCGCCGGCAAAAACCAGCAGACCCGAAATCAGCCAGGTGCCCACGGATGCCTTTCTCATGGTGTGCCCAATGTAAATGGAGTGAAGTTGGTGTCGCGGTCGTAGTAATCCTCGTTCTCGGCGCGCTTGAGCGCCGCGACGACGCGGTATGTCAGCGGCGTGGCGAGGACTTCCCAAAGCACCTTGAGGGCGTAGTTCGACGCCATCACGATGAACACGAGTTTGGTCTCCCACACGCCAAGAAACGCCATGGGATAGAACACCAGCGAATCCACGCCTTCGCCACAGATGGTGGAGCCGATGATGCGCGTCCACAGCGCATTGCCGTGCGTCCACAATTTCATTTTTGCCAGCGTGTACGAATTGACGAACTCGCCGCAGAAGAATGCGGTGATCGAGGCGAACACGATGCGCGGGGTCTGGCCGAAGATGGATTCATACGCCGCCTGCTCGTGCCAGTTCGCCGCGGGCGGCAGTTTCACCACCACGGTTGCCATGATCGAGGCGAAAACGAGTGCGCCCAGGCCTGACCAGATCACGCGCCGCGCTCGCGCGTAGCCGTACACCTCGGTGAGGATGTCGCCGAAGATGTATGAGATCGGAAAGAACAGCACGCCCGCGCCGAACGTGAACTCACCAATCAACGGCAGATGCACCTGCGCCACTTTCGCCGGTCCGATCAGGTTCGAACACAGGATCGTGCAGACGAAGGCGCCGAGGATGAAATCGTAGTAGCGATAGTTGCGGGGTGCGGCGGCGGCCATGTCCTGTCCGGAATGAAAATTGTCGCCTAGGATGCCAATTGGCGCGTTATAACGCCAGCCGTGCTGGCTCGATAGCCGCCAAGGCGAGCGTGTAGCGGCCCGCGCCGCCAGCGGATGCTCGCAAGGTGTTCGCTCATGACGTAAAGTTTCGAATGCCATTCTGATCGATTGAGTGGCATTGCCGAGGAGATCGCCATGCGTATGCGTCGCCTGCTTTGCGCGCTGTCCCTGTGCTTGGCCGCGCTGCCGGCATTCGCTGCAACACCGGCGCTGGCCTGGCAGGGCAAGGGTGCGGATGGTCGCGCAATCCGCTTCGATCCGCAGCACTTGCACCATCCGGCGCTGCTGTTGTTCTGGGCGACGTGGTGTCCCTATTGCGAGGCGCTGATGCCGTACTTGCAGGACGTCTACGATGCGGCTGGCCGCGACAAGCTCGATGTCTATGCCATCGACATCAAGGAAGACGGGCATCCGGCGGCAACGCTGCGCGAGCGCCATCTGACCTTCACCCTGGTGCGCGACGGCGATGCGATTGCCGATGCCTACGGCGTCGAGGGCACGCCCGGACTGTTCCTGGTCGATGCCAAGGGCGACATCATCTATCAGCGCAGCGGCGGCGATGAACCCACGCAGATCGAGGCGAAATTGCGCGCGCTGCTGCATTTGCCGGCGGCGCGCGGCAAGCACCGGCATCACGGTCATGCTTGAGTGCGCCGACTAATGCGCTACCAATAGCGGCACATCGGCGTTCTGGAACAGGTAACGCGTCGACCCACCGAGTACCAATTGCGCGATACGCGAGTGACCCCATGCGCCCATGACGATCATGTCGGCCTGCATGTTCCTGGCTTCGGCGAGGATGTTCGCGCCGTAATCGTTCTTCGGCGCGAATGCGCGCACTTGCGCACGCACGCCATGGCGTTGCAGCCATGCCGACAGGTCCAGCCGGGGCAGATGGCGCGTGCCGAGTTCGTCGTCCTGCGCCGCGCCGTCGAGCACCACGACCTGTGCCGCGCGCGCGAGCAGGGGCAGAGCTCCGCGGATCGCCAGCATCGCTTCGCGGCTGTGGTTCCAGGCGACGAGCATGCGCTCGCCCAGCGACGTCAGCTTCGCGGCTTCCGGCACCACCAGCACCGGCACGCCCGCGCCGAACACCGTGCGCGACACCGTGCCCCAGCCGGTTGGCGCGTCGGGATTGAGCGTTGGCCGCGCGGCCACGACGAAATCGCACCAGCGTGCGCTGTGGCACAGCGCTTCGACTGCCTCTCCCTGTGCGACCAGCCATTCGCCATTCGCGCCGTGCGCCGCGAGCAGATCGCGCCACCAAGTGCCCTGGCTCTGTGCCTGCGAGTACAACCGGTCGGCTTCGTTGACCTGGAACACCACGGTTTCCGGCGTGCTGAACGCGACCGCACCGAGCGGCGCCACAGTAAGTCCGTACAGATAGGCGTCAAGACGTTTTGCCAGCGCGAAGGCAGCGCGTGCGGCGAGCGGTTCGCCGCCGGGTTCGCGCACGTGCACGAGAATGTCGAAGGCGGACATGATGGTTCCTCCCCGCAGGCCAAACATTAGCTTAACGCGCGGCACACAAAAGTTCTGCATGGGTACGCGTGTTGTTGTGCGTTCAGGCGGCTTGCGCGAGACTGTGGGTGGTTCAACGACAAGGAGAATCGACATGCGCAACATCCCCGTACTCGCCGCATCCGTCCTGCTCGCCGCGTCCACGCTGTATTCCGCGCGTGCCAATGCTGCCGGCCAGATCGATTGCGAGATGAAGTTCAACCTCACCGGCTGGGCCGCCATCTACAAGCACGCCGAGGGCAATGGCACGATTACCTGCAACAACGGACGCGATTTCCGTGTGCACATCGTCGCCGTCGGCGGCGGCCTCACCGCCGGCAAATACAAGGTCGAGGGCGGCACCGGTAAATTCTCTGACGTGTACGACACCGGCGAACTGTTCGGCAGCTACGCGCAAGGCGAAGCGAATGCCGGCGTGGTGAAATCCGGCATCGCCCAGGTACTGACCAAGGGCAATGTTTCGCTGGCTCTGGCCGGCACGGGCAATGGCGTCAACATCGGCGTCTCCTTCGGAAAGTTCACCATCTCGCGCGCGCCCTGATTCCTGCGTGCACTGATCGAAACGCGGCGCTCGCAAGGGCGCCGCGTTTTTGTTGCGCCGCGACATAAAAGCCGATAGGGTTGTTAAGATGGACGTCCAATCGGCGGCATTGCGCTACACCCCCGGCGAGGAACTCGCCAACAGTCTCACCCACGGCGTCGGCCTGCTGCTCGCCATCGCCGGCCTGTGCGGGTTGATGTTCGCAGCCGGCGGCCTGCGCGAAACGGCCACGTGCCTGGTCTACGGCGTCACGCTGATTCTCGTCTACGCCACGTCCACGCTCTACCACGGCGTGCGCGAACCCGATGCCAAGCAACGGCTGCGCACGCTCGATCACATCGCGATTTTCCTGCTGATCGCCGGAACCTACACGCCTTTCATGCTGCTCGCCTTGCGCGGCGCCTGGGGCTGGAGCTTGTTTGGGATCGTCTGGACCCTGGCCGTGCTCGGCACGATCTTCGAGCTGACCTCGCTGCGCCGACATCGGCGCGCGATGATCGCGCTTTACGTCGGCATGGGCTGGGTCGGCCTGATCGCGATCAAACCGCTCGTTGCCGCGCTACCCGTCCCCGCCTTGTGGTTGTTGTTCGGCGGTGGCGTGAGCTACACCGCCGGCGTCGTCTTCTATCGCTGGCATGGCCTGCGTTATCACCACGCGATCTGGCACCTGTTCGTGCTCGGCGGCAGCGTGATGCAGTACTTTGCGGTGCTGTTTTACGTCTTGCCGAAAGCCTGAGCGGCGACATCAGGCAATCAGGAACGCCAGCGCGAACACGCCGACCATGGTGAAGCACAACGCGAGCTTGGCGAGCGTGCCGAACAGCAGGCCGATCCAGGTGCCGATGCCGACGTGAGTGGCGCGGTCGAGTTTGCCGCCGGCCGACAATTCGCCGGCGACCGCACCGAGGAACGGTCCGAGCAGCACGCCGGGCAGGCCGAAGAAAAATCCGACCAGCATGCCGATGCTCGCGCCCCACAGCGCGCGCGTACTCGCGCCGACGCGTTTGGCGCCGAGGATGCCGGCGAGAAAATCCACCAGCAGCGCGAGTGCGGCGAGGATGCCGAGCACGATCAGCGTGAACGCGCCGATGTGCTGGAATCCATCCGCCCACGCCGCCAGCAGCATGCCGCCGAACACCAGCGGCACGCCGGGCAGGATCGGCACTACGGCGCCGGCGAGACCGACCAGGATCAGGATCGCAGCAAGTATGAAATACAACGTTTGCAGCAGCGTCGCGTTCACCGCACACCCGCACCAAGCTTGCGCGCTTCGGTGTCGATGGCAAACGCATCCTTGTATTCGGGCTTGAGCAGGTCGTAGAAGACCATGGCCGGGACTTCCACCTGCTGTGTGCCGCCCGCAAGCGACGCCACTTGATGGGGCGGGAAGATCACGGTCACGCCGATCGCACGCGTATCCAATCCATCGATCAGGAAAACGGCGAAATTCGCGGCCTCCGGCGCCGTGCCTTTTTCGATCCATTGCTGCATTGACTGGATGGCGGATGCCTGCTGCGTCGGCGTCATGGCGCCGGGATTCTCGCGCAATCTTGCTTCATAACGGCCTTCGAGCTGGCGCCGGCATTCGGCGCTCAACGCCTTGAGGCCGGCCTGCGCGTCCGTGAACAGGTCGGAAAGCGTGGTCAGTTTGCCGTTGGACAAGTCCAGGTTGAAGCTGGCGACGATGGGCATGCCATGCGCGCCGCCAACGAAAGACGAACCCGAGGCCGTGACGCTGACGAAATCCGCGGTGCGCCGGGCGACGGCGAAGTTCAGGTCCAGGCTGTAGCCGACGCCAACGTCGTGCTCGGCGGCCGTACTCGCCTGCATGAATTCCTTTTTCTGCGCGGCGGCAAACTCCCGGATCGCCTTGTCGAGCGCATGCCACTGCGGATCCAGCGTCGGATAAGAGATGGTGTAGGTGTAGCCGGGACCCTTGCCGGAATCGGTTTCCGGCTGCGCTTCCGCCGCCGCCGCAGTCGTGATTGGCGTGGCGGCGGCCGACATATTCGCGCTGCGATCGCCGCAGCCAGCGCAAATGAGCGCGATCGCCGCAGCGATCACCGGGGTGACGGGAAAATGCGAAAGAACACGACGCAGAATCATGGCGAAGCACCGCAACAGCGAAGGCCGCGAAGTTTAGGAAAATTGACGCGAAGACGCCATGCTGCGCTGCGGCGGGCACCCATGGGTTATAAATTTCTTATTGTCTGGACAGATTGAGAGGTGTAAGGTTTAAAGCTGTTTTGTCGAAATTGCCATACAAGAAAGGGGATGAATCATGGACGTTTTTGCCGCTTTTCGTCGTACCGTTCTGGCGTGCGCTTCGCTGGTCATGCTGGGCGCCGCCACTCAGGTTCGGGCCGATAACGCATCCGACTTGCCGCAGTTGCCGCATCTGGCTCCCGCGAACAGGCCATCCTCGTCGCAAACGCCAAGCTCGCCGCTTGCCGTCACCCTGAATCTGGCCAATGCCGGAACCTGGTTGATGGGCCAGCAGGTGACATCCGGCGCGACAGCGGGAGCCTTCCCGTGGACCCCGGGCGACGTCAACGTCTACGCCAACACCCAAGGCGCGACCGCCGAAGGGTTGCTGCGACTCTATAAGCTGACCGGCAATCCGGCATTGCTGACCGCCGCTGTCGCCAACGGCCAATGTCAGATCACCAATTGCATACCGAATTGGACTTACCCCGACAGCAGCCATCGATTCGCCACGCACGACCCCTTGTTTCTGATCGAGCTGTCGCAATTCTCCGCTGATACGCAATACGCAAATTTCGTCAACACCAACTTCTGGTCGCGTCTGGCCGCTGGCACCTATGGGCCGAACAGCAATCTGGATGCGACCGGTTATGCGAATTATGTGGTAACCAGCCGCGCTGGCCAGGGAATCCCGGAACTTGCAGCGTGGGACCTTTCCAAGCTTGTCGTGGCGGCCCACGAAGCAGGCCAAAGCACGGCCGAATCCGCGTTCATGGGTGGGGTATTGGCAAGCCTGAATGCCGCAGACGGCACGCACAACGGCTACGACGTTATCGGCCTGACCGGAGCGATCTGGGCCTCGGCGGTCAGCGGCATCAATCTCGATCCGACCTCAGGTACTTGGGCTGCAGACAATTCCACGACCGATCTGGCGAACAACCTGCTGTTGTATCAGGCCCCAGGCGGCGGCTTCGTCGGCTCGACTACGTTGGCTGTCAGCGACGCCAACGCCGACAACCAGACGACTGGCTACGCCATGATGGCGCTGTCGGCGCTGAATCGCACGGCGTACATCGCGCAAATCCAGAACGCGGCGAATTACGTTGCGTCGTTGCAACTTGGCAACGGTGAAATCGTCGAGTTCACCGGTGCGACCGGCAACGAGCAAGGCTCGGTGGAATCGCACGGCGAGGCGCTGGAGGCCTATGCCGACGCATATGCGGGAGTCGATCGTTGGGTCGCCCCCACCGGCGCGAACGCCGGCGATTGTTCGATCCAGACCAGTCCATGCCAGACCATCGTTTATGCGATTGCGCAGGCTGGTCCCGGCAACACGATTCACATTGCGGGCGGCACTTACGATCTGCTCAGCGGCCCGGCGTTGACGATCACCAAGGACGGCTTGCACCTCGTCGGCGAAGACCCGAACAACAAGCCGGTCATCCAGCGCACCGCCGGCGGCACCAATCAAGCCCTGCTCGTGATCAACGGCGCGAAAAACGTCGGCGTGCAGTATTTGCACTTCGCGATGGACCAGACCTTCGTTGCCGAGAGCGTCATCGCCAATGGTTTCGTCGACGGGCTCTCCATCGACAGCAATGACTTCACGACTTCGCGCAGCATCGCTGGAACGAATTCGAGCTACTCGAAGCGCAACGCGATCAGCATCAACGACGACAACGGCAATTCGCAGAGTATCGGTCTGGGCACCGGCTCGAACGTGTCGGTTACCAACAACACGATCAGCGGTCTGGCCGATTTGGCCAACGGCGCATTCCTGCGCTGTGGCATCGACATGGACAACGGCATCGGCACGATCAGCGGCAACACCATCGCCACCGGCGTGCACGATATTCGCGTGCGCTTCTCGACGGTGACGGGCAACTCTTCCGGCGCCACAACGACGATTTCCAACAACACGCTCAATGGGCGCGGCATGGAGATCGACGATCCGAACGGCGGCGGCGTCGGCCAGATAACGATCAGCGGCAATACGATCAACGCGATTGCCGGCATCAACGACAGCACGCCGTATCCGGCGGACTGGTCGATCATGCGGCTGATGGGCAATCCGCAGAATATTCCAGTCGTGGTCAGTGGCAACACGTTTGCCGGTTACGAGGGAACCTATCGCGGCGCGCTGGTC
>DATIOA010000034.1:0-20111 GCA_035473575.1 Rudaea sp.
TCACTCGGTCCGGTGTCGTCGCCAACCGATCAAGCCGAGAAGACCGGCCAGAAGACCAAGCGCCCAGGTCGACAAGGCTGGCGCCGGTATCTTCGCAGCGGCAGCCGCGACGGTGCCCTGGAAAGCACCGATATCGGTGAGCCCGCCGACCGTGCGCGGAAAACCTGGACCGCGCTGGTCGTTCGTGTAAGCGTTCGGATTGATGCCGACACCCAGCGCTGGACTGCCAGCCAGCAAGCCCATGGTCAGGGTTGGACCGCCATTGTTGGCCAGCGGCCCCAGCAGCGGATCGGCACTCAGCGTGGCGCCCGGCAGGGTGATGTTCGACGTCGCCTCCATGACCAGATCGTTTGCACCGGCGATGGTCAGCGCGTACCCGCTAGCCAAATAAAGATCGCCAGGTGCGCCAGCAGCGGTGTTTTTTGCGACTATGCTGCTCACCAGCGTGATCGGAGCTGGTGACGGCGATGGAGGGGCGAGCAGGCCACTCGAATACGAGAAAATGCCGCCGCCGACATAGGTTGCCGTATTTGCCGCAACAGTGCTGTTGTAGGCCGTCGCCCCTCCGCCGCCAAAGTACTTTTGTACCAGCCCACCACCGCCCAGAGCGGAATTTCCGCTGATCGTGCTTTGAACAAGATTAAGCGTGTACTTGGAAAGCACGCCGCCACCAATGAAATCGGCACGGTTGCCAGATATGGTCGAATAGGAAACTGCCAGTGGCGTGCCGCCATTGCCCGGATTAAAACTGTTGATGACGCCGCCGCCAAGACAAAAGACGTTCGGTGGCGAGGCAGTCCCGCCCGAACACGTAACAGTATTTCCCCTTACGGTACTCGCATAAATGTTGCCGCCGTACTTGATCGACAGTCCCCCGCCGAGCGCCATGTACTTGCTGCCAGTGGTGTTGCCCGCGCTCATCCGCACCGAATTGTTCGTGATCGTGCTGTAGTACACCTGCGCCGCCGACGTGGCAAACAATCCGCCACTGAAGGCAATTTCGCCTCCACCGGAAACGGTGACGGAGTTGCCATTGATATGGCTGGAATACAGATAGACCGGGCCCTGTATGATCGCGCCACCGCCAACCGCGCCATAGTAGTTGGCCGGATTGGTTCCGCTTCCCGACGAAGCGGCCACGTTATTCGAGATCGTGCTGGCGTACATGTACAGGCCGCCGAAGGCAACAATGCCGCCGCCCTCGGCAGCGCCACTCGAATTGACCGCCTGACATCCGGTTACGGTGGAGTGGTACAGGGCGATCCCATCCTTGATTGACGCGATGCAACCGCCGGCGGCGACGGGAGGTGACGGGGGAGAACCACTCGTGACGAGCGGCGCGTTGCCGTTCTGGATGGTGAGGTAGCTCAAGGCGAGGACGTTGTTCGTTCCCGTGCCGGAACCGGTGAGATAGAACACGCGATCGGTGCCATTGCCGTCGATGGTGACGTGATTGCCCGCGCCAGCGCTGATCGACAGGTCGTCGACCGTGACCGGCAGCGCACCCTGCGACAAGGTGATCGTGCTGTTGTTGCAGGCAGACAGATCGATAGCGTCGCCATTGACGGCATTGACCACGGCGTAGCGCAGCGTTCCGACCGTCGTCGCGCTACTCGCGTTGTCGACGCAGCTGGTAACCGAAACGGTCGCTGCGGGAGCGGCGATCTTATGACTGTGGCGCTTGGCAAAATTTACCGAGTGCGGCGGCGCCTTCTGCAGAAACTTGAACTGCTGCGGATGTTGCGCGTAGTCCTGCCTGGCCTGCGCAACCACGTTCTTGAACGCCTGCATTTGCGCAGCAAATGTGGAATTGGACGGCGTTCCCGCACTGGCACCGGTGCTGGCCGCAGCCAAGGCAATAGTCAACGCCGCAGCCAGCGGCTTGACGGAAATTCCGCGATTCGATTGCATGATCCAACCCCTGTTTCGTGAGCTATCTCACAAAAATATCCGATGCCATGCGCTTGTGCAAGGCTCGCCATCCGCCAGCGCCGAGCAGGACGGCCAGTACAACGGCGAGCCATCCCGGCAATATCGGCACCGGCAACACGGGTGCCGGCGCGAGCGCGCCCTCGAACGCGCCGATGTCCGTCACCGCGCCGAGCACGCGCGGAAATCCCGCACCGCGCTGATCCGAGGCGAGGCTGGATGGGTTTGCTCCCGCATCCACGGCGGGGCTGCCGACCTGCAGCGCCATGGTAAGCGTCGGCCCACCGTTGTCTGCCAGCGGCCACAGCCGCGGATCGGATTGCAACGTGGCGCCTGGCAAGATCACGTTGGCCGCGGCCGCAGTGACGAGATTGTTCGATCCGCCGATCGTGAAAGCACCCATCGTGGCGATGTCCGCGTTCGCGCCGGCTACGGTGTTGTTCGCCACGATGCTGCTTTGCAGGGTCAGCGCGCCGACGACACCGATAAGATAGATTCCCGCACCTGCCGTGCCGGCCTTGTTGGCCGCGATCGTGCTGTTGTTGACGAGCATGGTATCGAACACGCGCGCGAACACGCCGCCGCCGCTCTTGTAGCGCGCCGTGTTGCCGGCGATGGTGCTGTCGCTGATGCCGAACCCGGCATGCGTGGCGAGGCCGCCGCCGCTGCCGAAGGAATAGTTGCCGCTCAGCGTGGAACGGTAGGCGTAGCCGCCGAGGTCGGAAAAAATCCCGCCGCCGGTGCAGTAACTGCCGTGCGTGTCGGTGAGCGTATGCGTGGCGCGGTTGCCGCTGACCGTGCTTTGGAAAAGATACGCCTGACCGCGGTAGGCCATCGCGCCGCCGCCGTAGGCCGCGGTGAAGGTATTCGGATGCGAACCGAGCGCGGTATTGCCAGTGAGCGTGCTGGAATAAAGACTCACTCCGCGTGCGGTGACGCCGCCGCCGTAGGCGCCTTCGCCAGACGCGAGGCAGCCGCTCACCGTAGCGTTATCGAGCCTGACGTAGCCGTTGGAAATGACGCAGGCTCCGCCGGTGACGTGATAGCCGGTGACGACCGCGAGGCCGTTGCGCACGGTCAGTTGTTGCAGATCCAGGGTGCCGTAGCCGTAGTGGACGAAGACGCGGTCCAGGCCCGCGCCGTCGACGGCCAGCGCGTTCGCACCCGGACCGAGGAGGGTCAAGTCATTCTGGTAGATCGGAATCGCGCCCTGCGCCAGCGTGATCGCGCCGCAGGTCAAGGCGGATGCGTTGATCGTATCGCCCTCGCCCGCTCCCGTGACCACGCTGCGCAAGGTGCCGGCGCCGTTGTCGTCGGCGCAGCTGGTCACAGCCAGCGTCGTCGCGGGCGCACTCGCGGATGTGCGCGGCGCGGCGCGCGCATCCAACGCCGCAAACAAGGCCGCCACGGCGCGGCCATCGCCCGGCTTCCACCCCGCCGGCACAGGCGCACTGAGCGGCGTGGCCTGCGCGATGCCCGCCGTCATCAGTGCGGCCGCGAGCGGCGCCAGGCGCAGCGTGCGTCGGTTCACGTTCATCCCGCACCCCATTCAGTAACCTCGATCCCCGATCGAATGTAGCACGCGCTTGCGCCGCGCCGCGCCGGGCGACTATCGTAGCGTCGCGTCCAGGGGAGTTCCGCATGTCCTACGCCGAAAAACGCCGCCACCCGCGCCTGGCCATCTACTCGGCCGCGCTCGCGGTGTGCAACGGCGAAGGCTATCTCTCCGACGTCAAGGACCTGTCCCAGGGCGGCGCCTGCATCGGTCGGCCGAAGAACTGGCCCGCGGACGCACCCGCCGAGTGCCGTGTGTTCTTCATCTTCGACCAGGAAACCGTGATCAGCCTGGACGCGCGCATCGTGCGCAATGGCAGCGAGGACATCGGCCTGGAATTCGCGCCCGGCCAGGAGCAGCGCGTCGAAAGCCTGCTGTACGAATCGCGCTTCGTCGACAAGGACACGATCTGAGATGAATCCGCGCCTGTTCGACTACCTGGCACCGATCGCGCTGCTGGTCGGTTCCAACGTGTTCATGACCTTCGCCTGGTACGGGCACCTGAAATTCACCAACCGCCCGCTGTGGCTGGTGATCGCGGCGAGCTGGGGCATCGCGTTTTTCGAGTACTGCCTGCAGGTGCCGGCGAACCGCTATGGCTACCGCGTCTACGATCCGGCGCAGCTCAAGACGATCCAGGAAATCATCACCCTGGTCGTCTTCGCCGTTTTCTCGGTGGCCTACCTCGGCGCCAGCCTGCGCTGGAACCACCTCGTCGGCTTCGCCCTGATCGTGCTCGCGGCGTTCTTCATCTTCTACGAGTGAGGGATCAGCGCCCACGCGACGCCGGCAATGCCGGCGAGCAACAGCAGCGCCACGGGCCCGATGCTGAGCAGGAATCCGTTGTGGCGCGCGGACGGCGCGCTCACGTAGCCGCGGAAATACACGATGCGGCCGATGACGTAGACCGCGCCGATCGCCGCCATCACGCGTGGATCCCAGTACTGCGCGGCAATCCATAGCGCGGGCACGAACACGATCAGCAGTTCCAGCGTGTTCTGCTGCACGCGGAAATAGCGTTCGAAGACTTCGTTACCGCTCGTGGCCGGCGCCTTGACGCCGTACTGGACACGCGCCTTGCCGACCAGCCAGGCGAAGATGAAGTATTCGAGCAGCGCGCACACCGTTACGAGATTGACCCAGACCATGGCAGTTCCTTTCGTGGATGCAGCAGGCCCGACCGCGGGCCGGATGGTTGCGCCGTGATTTTCTCGCGACCGCCTGCGACGAACAAGTCAACCGGATACGTCTTGTGCCGTTACACAGGGGGTACCCCGAGCCTGTGTTGCGAGCACAGGCTTCTTGCGGCGTGAAAGACTCCCGTCTTTCGCGCCGTGTTTTTATTCAGGTTGGGCTGATTTTTCCTCCGCCTTGGCGCGATCCCAGTAGGCGTCCTGCTCGCCAAGGGTCATGCCGTCGAGCGTGCGGCCTTCCTCGGCAGCCAGCGTTTCCATGCGCCGGAAGCGGCGCTCGAACTTCGCATTCGCACCGCGCAGAGCAGCCGACCAGTCGACCTTGGCCAGGCGCGCGAGATTCACGCCGACGAACAGCACGTCGCCGATTTCGTCGGTGAGCCGAGCCATGTCGGCGCCGTGGTCGAGCTCGTGGCGCACCTCGCCGATTTCCTCGGCGAGCTTGTCCAGCACCGGCCGCGGATCGCTCCAGTCGAAGCCCACGCGCGAGGCGCGCTTTTGCAGTTTCAGCGCGCGCTGCCATTCGGGCAGGCCGCGCGGGATGCCGGCAAGCACGCTGGCGTCCGCATCGCCGGATTGTTCGCGTTCGCGGCGCTTGTGCGCGTCCCATTCGCGCAGTTGCGCCTCCGCGTTTTCCACACTCGCGCCGGCGAACACGTGCGGATGGCGCCGGATCATCTTGTCGCAGATTGCCGCGACCACGCCGGAAAAATCGAAGGCGCCCTGCTCCTGCGCCATGCGCGCGTGGAACACCACTTGCAGCAGCAGATCGCCGAGTTCGTCGCGCAGATCGGCCATGTCGCCGCGATCGATGGCGTCGGCGACTTCGTAGGCTTCCTCAATCGTGTACGGGGCGATCGTGGCAAACGTCTGCTGCACGTCCCACGGGCAGCCGCCCTGCGGATCGCGCAAGGACGCCATGATGCGCAGCAGGTCGTTGATGTCCGGTTTGATAGAACTCGATTCAGCCACGCAACAGTCCCGCCCAATCGACCGACGCATCGCCACAGGCGAGGAAATCGGGATTCAGCAGCGAATCCTTGGTGTTGTAGGTCAGCGTGCTGCCGTCCATGCGCCGCACCGCGCCGCCGGCTTGTTCCAGCACGCACTGACCTGCGGCCGTATCCCATTCGCTGGTCGGACCATAGCGGATGTACAAGTCCGCCTCGCCGCGCGCCGTGCGGCAGAATTTCAGCGACGAACCCAGTGCCAGCAGCTCGTGCGGACCGAGTTTGTCCAGGGCCGCGCCCATGCGTGGATCGCCGTGCGAGCGACTGCCGGCGACGACGAGCGGCGTTGTGCGGGCACGCGTGCGCAATTTTCCACTTTGGGATTTTGCTGCAAACTGCGCATGGCCACCGGACCAGGCCCAATACATCTCGTCCAGCGCCGGCGCGAACACCACGCCCAGTACCGACGCATGATTTTCGATCAAGGCGATGTTGACGGTGAACTCGCCATTGCGCTTGACGAACTCGCGCGTGCCGTCGAGCGGATCGACGATAAAGTATCGCGGCCATGCTTGGCGCACGGACCACGCTACCTGCTCGGCGGATTCTTCGGACAACACGGGAATCTGCGGCGCCAGCGCCTGCAGGCCGGCGACGATGACCCGATGCGCGGCGAGATCCGCGGCGGTCAGCGGGGAATTGTCGTCCTTGCGCTCCACCGCAAAGTCGCCGGCGTAGACGCGCATGATCGCGTCGCCCGCCTCGCGCGCGAGCGCGCAGCAGGCGCGTGCGAGATCTTCCAAATCGTGTCCGATCATGTCCGCGGCACGAATCTGCCGGCGAGATATTCGCGCGCGATGAACAGCGCCGCGATCGAGCGGCCCTCGGTCACTTCCGGATGCGAGAGCAGATGATGCAACTGAGACAGCTTCCACTCCACCACCTCGAGTTCTTCCGGCTCATCGCCGACGAGGCGCTCGGGATACAGGTCGCGCGCCAGCACCACATGCGTCATGCTCGTCATGTAGGCCGGCGACAGCGACAGGTTCGTGAGAATGAGCAGGTCGCGCGCGCCGAAGCCGATTTCCTCCTTCAACTCCCGGTTCGCGCCCTGCTCGACGGTTTCGTCCTGATCCAGGCGCCCCTTCGGCAGGCCAAGCTCGTAGCGGCCGATGCCGGCGCCGTATTCGCGCACCAGCAGCACCGTGTCGTCGTCGCGCATCGGCACGATGATCACGGCGCCCAAGCCCGAACCCTTCAAGCGCTCGTAGGTGCGCCGCTCGCCGTTGGAGAACTCCAGGTAGAGCAGTTCAACATGCAGGAAGTGGCTACCCTCGGCGCGACGGGTTTCGTGGACGATGGGAGGCTTGCGCATGGCCGTATTGTAGCGCGACGCAACAAAAAAGCCGGGCGGTTGCCCGCCCGGCTTCTTCTCAACCAGCAAATCGATACGTTACTTCTTCGATACCGGATTGCCGTCCGCGTCGATCACGTGCACATCGCCGAGCTTGAGGTCGCTGATCGGTTTTTCGATCTTGGACAGGTCGCCCACGATCACCCAGGTCAGCTTGTCCGGATGGATCACCTGCTTCGCGGCGGCCTCGATGTCGACGTCCTTCTGCGCTTCGATGCGCGACTTCAGCGTCTGCACATAGTCGTCCGGACGGTCGAACTTGACGATGCCTTCCATCGCGCCGAGCACCGCGCGCGCGGTTTCGTACTGGCCCGGCATCTTGCGCACGTCGTTGTCCTTGATCTTCTGGATTTCCTTGTCGGTGAGCGGCTTGTCGCCGATCACGGCGCGCGCTTCCTTGAGCACTTCTTCCGCCGACGGCGCGGTCTTGTCGGTCTGCACCGGCGCGTACATCATGTACGGGCGCTGGCCGATCGCGTTCGGGCTGAAGCTGAAGGCGCCATAGGCCCAGTGCTTGTCTTCGCGCAAGTTCATGTTCAGGCGCGAGGTGAACGTGCCGCCAAACGCACCGTTCATGGTGCCGATCTCGAGGTTGTTGCTCGCCTTGGTGGATGGCGCAACCAGTCCGGCGATGATCACCGACTGCTGCGCGCCGGGACGATCGACCAGGTACACGCGACCGGTTGCCGGGAAATCGACCTTGGCGAGGTTCTTGGCCGGAACCTTGGTCGCCGGGGCTTTCCAGTCGCCGAACACTTTTTCGAGTTCGGGAACGATCTTGTCCAGCGCCGTGTCGCCCGCCACCAGGATCTTCATGTTGTCCGGGCGGATGTAGTCGTGCACGAAGCCGCGCATGTCGTCCGCGGTCAGCGACTTGATTGATGCTTCCGTGCCCGAACCGGTGAACGGAATCGCGTAGGCGTTGCCCTTGCCGTACAGGATCGGCGGCAGCAGGCGCAGCGCGATATTGGTGGGTTCGCTCTTTTCCTGCGCGATGCCGGCCAGCCATTGTCCGCGCAGGCGCGCGAAATCGGCATCACGGAACGCGGGATTGCGCACGATGTCGGCGTACAGCGCCAGCGAATCGCCGAGCTTGTCGCCCAGCGCGTTCAACGAGACGTTGCACATGTCCAGGTCGCAACCGCTCGCGACATTGGCGCCGAGGCGCTGCTTGCGCTTGGCAATTTCAACCGAATCCAGGCTCTTGGTGCCTTCGTCGAGCATGCTCATCGTGAAACTCGACGTGCCGAGCTTGCGGCCCTGGTCGGCCGCGTAACCCGCATCGAACAGCGCCTCGACCTGCACCACCGGTACCGCATGGCGTTCGGCCAGCACCACCTCGATGCCGTTCTTGAGCCTGCCGTGCTGCAGCTTCGGGAAGGTAAGGTCGGGGAACTGCGCCACTGCCGGCACGCCCTTGCTGCGATCGACGTCGCTCTTGGCGACCTTGTATTCGCCGGTGGGTGAAAGCACGTCGGCCGGGCGGCCCGCAATCGCGGCGCGGCCAGTGATTTCGGCGGCATCCTTCGCATCGACCTTGCCCGGCGATACGGTGAGCGTGTAGTCGCCCTTGGCCAGCCACTTGTCGGCGGCGGCTTTGACTTCAGCAGGCGTCGCCGCCATGGTGATGTCGTAATCCTTCTTCCACGCGCCGGCATCGCCGCGATAGACCTGACCCTCGGCCAGCGTTACCGCCTTGCCGGAGAAGCCGCCGATCTGTTCCAGCCCACGGATCGTGGCCGCCTGATAGGTGGTCTGCGCACGTTGCAGCTCATCGGCGGTGGGGCCATCCTTCAGGAACTTCGCCCACTCGTCGGCAACGGCTGCGTCAACCTTCTTCGCGTCCACGCCCTTCTTCACGTCGACTTGCAACAGCGTCATGCTGGCGAGCACGAAGGACATGTTCTCGACCGATACTTCGTCGGCGAGCTTGTCCTGGTAAACCAGGCGCTGGTACAGGCGCGAGGTCTTGCCGCCACCGAGCACGCGCGCGGCGAGGTCGAGCATCAGGCGATCGTTGCCGTCCGCACCGAGGCCCGGCGTATTCCATTCGCGGTAGACGCGCGTCTGCGCGACGTTGTCCGTCATCGTGCCGCTGGTCGAGGTGTCGCGCGGCGTGACCCATGGCTGCGGGCGCGGCACGCGCGGACCGGCCGGAATGTCGCCGAAGTATTTCTGCGCCTTCTCACGCGCCTGTTCAGGCGTGATGTCGCCGACCATCACGAGCACGGTATTGGCCGAGCCGTAGTAATCGCGGAACCATTGCTTGACGGTATCCAGCGACGCGGCGTTCAAGTCCGCCATCGAACCGATGGTGTCGTGGTGGTACGGATGGTTGGCCGGAAACGCATTGGCCTGGATATCCTCGAACACGCGCCCATAGGGCTGGTTCTCGCCCTGGCGCTTTTCGTTCTGGACGACGCCGCGCTGGGTATCGAGTTCCTTCTGTCCGATGAAGCCGAGCAGATGGCCCATGCGATCCGATTCCATCCACAGCGCCATGTCCAGCGCGGTGGTCGGCACGGTTTCGAAGTAATTGGTGCGATCCAGCCAGGTCGTGCCGTTCATGCCCGTGGCACCGACCAGTTCGAACGGCTTGAAATAGCCATCCTTGTGGTTTTCCGAGCCCGAGAACATCAAGTGCTCGAACAGGTGCGCGAAACCGGTCTTGCCCTCGGGCTCGTAGCCGGAACCGACGTGATACCACACGCTGACCGCAACAATCGGCGCCTTGTGGTCTTCGCTGACGACCACGGTAAGGCCGTTCGGCAGGGTGAAGCGCGTGTAGGGAATGTCCAGCGTGGCGGACGCGGCCGCGTTGCCGGTGAATCCGGCGCCAAGCGCGAAAACGCCGGCGGCGAACAGGGACAGGGGACGCAGCATGTCGTTCTCCGTGCGGGTGAATCGACAAGCCTAGCGGGCGCGGTGGCTCACGGCAACCCGTCGAAGGTCACGCTGGCCCGGTTTTGGCCGAACGGAAGGCTTCGAGCGCCTGTGCGTGCAACGCGGGCGTCCCGGCCAGCACGCTGGTTGTGTCGAGCGACAGCTCCGCGCCTTCCAGTGTCGTGAATACGCCGCCGGCTTCACGCACGATCACGGCCAGCGCGGCAATGTCGAGGATGTTCACATCGGACTCGACGACGAGGTCGATGCGACCGCTCGCGAGCAGGTGGTAGTGCAGGAAATCGCCATAGCCGCGGATGCGCCCGCTGCGCCGGATCAGTTCGCCGAGCGCGCTCCAGCGTGCATCCCGCGTGAGCGATTTGACGTTGCCGATGGAAATCGCGGTGCCGGCATCGAACTGGCGCGCTGTCGAAACATGCACCGGCTTGCCGTCGAGACCATCACCGACAAGACATGCCCCCCCGCCTCTGCGCGCCCAGGCGATTTCACCGTAGACCGGCGCGCTGGACACACCCAGCACCAGCTCGCCGCGGTGCATCAGCGCGATTTGCGTCGAGAACATCGGATAGCCGCGCACGAAGGCCTTGGTGCCGTCGATGGGATCGATCAGCCAGAGGAAATCGCCTTCGCCTTCGCGGCCGAATTCCTCGCCGTAAAAAGCGTGATCGGGAAACGTGGCGCGCAACACCTTCTTGATCGCAATCTCCGCTTCGCGGTCGGCGACGGTGACCGGCGTCGCGTCGGCCTTGGTTTCCGTGGTCACGCCGCGCGCGTAGTGCTGGTGGATGACATCCGCTGCCGCCGTCGCTGCGGCGCGTGCCACGTCGAGTGCGCGATCCAGGAACGCGGCGTCCATCAGAACACCTTGAAGAATTGGCCGTGAATCAGTAACAACGTGCTGCCGTCGCCCTGCGGTTGGCCGATGAAACGCAGCGCGTCGAGCACCTGCGCGTTGCCGTCGCGTGCGGCAAGATTGGCTCGCACGTCGTAGCCGCCAGTGGAAATTGTGAACGTGCCATCGAGTTGCAGCGGTCCGCCAAGATCGTGCGCGGTGCCGGCGATGCTGCCATCGGCGGCGGTTGCGAATTGCGCCTGCAAATCGCCGAGCGGCGCCTGCGCCGCGCCCGCCACCGCGGCGTTGCGCCAGCGGATTTCGCCCTGCGCTGCCGTGGGCCACGCGCCCTGCACGCGCAATTGCGCGATATCGATGTCGATCTGGCCGAGCAGTTGCAGCATGGGAATATCCAATGCCGGCGCGGCGAGGCTGGCAGGCATGTGGATGACCGCGCCGGTTATCTGCAGCGTCCCGTCTGGCTCGCGTTCGACCGCGCCGGTGCCGGTCACTTCGCCGCCGTGAATGTCCAGTTGCGCGGCGATCACGCCGCGCAAAAGCCGCAGCGGCGATAGCCACCAGTCAAGCGCACCGAGTTCGGTGCCGTATACCCTCGCACTGCCGGCATGGCCGTTCCAGATCGTGCCGCCCAGGCCATCCAGCTTGAGCGCGCCAGCCTTGTCGGCGACGAAGCGCCAGGCGAAGGAGGCCGGGCACGTCGCAACGACTATCGCGGCGATGGCCAGCAGCACGACGAGGAAAAGCATAAAACGCCGCAAAGCCTTCATTGTTTCGCGTCTTGCAGCGTCACGCGCGCATTCACGAGTCCGAGTCCTTCGGCCTTGTCGGCGGAAAAATCCGTGACCGACACGCCGTAGTCGCGTGCCAACCCGTCCATCCAGTTGGACAGCGTGTCGAAATCGGCGACCTCGAAGGTCACGCGCACGCTCGTCGCACTGGTCGGCTCCACGCGCTTGAGCGCATCGCCGAGTCCGCCTGCGCGCGCGCTGGCGTCCGCGAGCGCGAGCAGGGATTTGCCCTGGCGCGCGACGCTGCCGCGCGCGCCCTGCGCGCCGAGCGTGCGCGCCTGTGCCAGCGACTGGCGCATCCAGGCCAGGTCCGCGCGTTGTTGGGTCACGCTCGCGGCGAGATTCGCGCGCGTGCGCGACAGTGGAATCCATGCCAGCGCCCAGACCAGCAAGACGGAAATTACGATTGCGCCAATACCGAGCACGCGCCGGTCGCGCCCGGATTGCGCATTCCACCAGGCGCGGATCATGGCGTAGCTCCGGCGATGCGCAGGCGCCCGTCGACGCCGTCCGCGCCCGAGTTGGCGGCAGTGACTTCCACCTTCAGCCCGGGCAGGCCGGCGAGGCGCTCGCGCATGAGGTCGAGCGTCTGCACGTCCGGCGCACGCAATGCGAGTTCCAGGGTCGCGTTGTGGTATTCCATCCCGGCGAGCGTGGTACGCGTGGTGCTGGCGAGGATCGGCGCGATCTTCGCGAGCAAGCGCATCAGGCCGGAATCGCCGCTGCCACCCTGCAAGCCGCGCATGGCGCTGTCCATGAGCTGGCGCGGATCGCCGGCGACCTTGTCCATGCCCGGAAACGCCTCGTGCAGTACCGCGTGCGCCTGCGAATCCAATTGCGCGGACTGGCGCGACAGGCGCCAGCAATCCGCACCGTAGTATACAAATAGCAAAAGCAGCGCCGTGGTGGCGAGCGCCGCCGCGTTGCGCCACAACCGCCGCGCCGGCGCCTGCCGGTGCGCGGGCGCGAACTCGCCCTGCAGCAGGTTCACGGCGGGTTCGTGTTGCAACCGTGAGGCGAAAAACGCGAGCGCGTCACCCTGGCCGCTGCGCAAATCGTGCGTCGTGCGCGAGACCGGGCTTTCCGCGGCGGCATCGAGTACGGCAATCCAGCCGGCAAGATCCTGCGTGCGGCAGGCGCCCGCCGCCGCCGCGGAGTCGCGCCACAGCGCACGTTCGCCATCGAGCACGATGCTGGCATCGGGCATCGTCTGGCATTCCGAATACAGCGCGTCGGCGCGGATGCCGTCCCGGGCGAGACGATCCAGCCAGCCGCGCAGCGTCGCGCGCGCGACGACGGCAACCGCGATGCGTTCGCCGTCCAATCGATCGGGCGCGGCGAAATGTTGATCCTCGACGCTGCCCGCGAGGCGGTCTTCGAGCGCGAAGGGCAAGGCCTTGAGCGCCTGCACTCGCGCACCCGGCAGGCCCGGCGTTTCCAGCAGCAGGATTTCCTCGGCAGGCGCGATCGCGACGATGCGTTGCGCGCGTTCTAGCGCCTGTGCGGGCGGCGCGCCCGCATTCGCGCCGGACAGCGCGCGGCCGTTGGTGTCCTGGGCCAGCCAGGTCAGTCCGTCATCGGCAAGCAGGCGTATCAGCAGGCGTTCGGACATGGGCACTTCAAGGACCACCGGGACGGCCGGATTGTAACAGCGCGCCGGGATTCAGCGCCTTGCGGCAATGGTGCTTTCGAATGCCCGGAACTCGCCTTCCAGCTTCCATTGCAGGCTCGCCTTTTCGCTGCCGGCGAGGAACGCTGCACAGGCCGGCGTAGGCTGCGCGACGCCAGGCACAGCCTGCGCGCAGGCGCCAACGGGCGTGAATGCGTCCGGCGTGCTCCACAAACTCACGCCGGCTACGAAGGCGTATTCGATGCTGTTGCGCGCCATCGTCTTGAGCGTGGCGTAGGACAAGTTCCACGACGTTGCGGCGATGGCGAACTCGCGCGTCAGGTCGCTGCGCGACACGCCCTCGTCGTCGGTGGCGATCGCCAGCGGCACGCCAGCGGCCAGATAAATGGGCGCCGGATGGTCAGCGCCGGCGATGCCGAGGATGCTGCGATTGCTGGTCGAGCAGATTTCGACCAACACATGCTTGCGGGCCATCTCGCGGAGCAATTCCTGCGGGCGATCCTCGTGCATGACATCGACGCCATGACCGATGCGTTGTGCGTGGCCCTGCTCGATCGAGGCGCGGATGTGGAAGCGCAAGCCGTCCGGCGGCACCATGGTCGGGGACAGTTCGCCGGCATGCAGGCTGATGCGCACTTGCGGGAATTGCGCGTGCAAATAATCGAGCATCGCCATCTGTTGACGGAAATCGCGCATCGACAGGTAGCCGTCTTCCGGCATGACCATGTTGATGCCGACCACGCGCGCGTCGCTCGATGCCAACTCGAATCCCGTGAGCAACTGCGCAAATACGCGCTGCGCGGGAAAACCGCGCAGCACCTGGTACAGGAAACGCACTTCCACATCACAGCCGGGATCGGCCTGCGCGCTGCCACAGCGCAGCTCGTCGCGCATCTGGCGTTGCGCTGAATCCAGTTCATTCTTCGCTTCAGCCAGTACGGCCGGCATGCCCGGCTGCAAGGCCACGTGTGCGTGTGCGAAATCGCCATCCCATGGCGTGCGCGCGACCAAGGGACGCAGTTGCGCTTCGGCCAGCGTATCCATCAATTCGATGTAGACCTCGCGGTCATGCGCGGCCTGATGCACAGCGCGCGCGAGCATGTCACCGCGATGCGCCCTGGTAACCAGATGGAATTTGCCGAACGTATCGAAGAAATGATCGTGTCCGGATTCGCCGTTCGCCGGGACGAAGTCGCGCATCGACCAGGCATCGATGATCTGACGGTATAACGCGTCGTCGCCGAATGCCGCTGCGGCCGGCGGCCGGCCTTGCGCGGCGTCGCAGGGCGGCGCGACCGCCGCGCCCGTCGTGCGCTCGATGCAGTCGCCATCCTGCGCGGCCCAATCGAGCAGGTCCTCGGCGTAGATCGCGCCGGACAGGTGGTTGTGCAGATCCGCGCCCTTGGGCATTTCACGCAGAAATGCATCCAGCAACGGCGGTGCAGTTCGGATCGTCTCGAAATGGGCGGCCGTGGCCCGCGCGGCATCGGCCTGCGCTGAATCGGCATGGGCCGGCGTGGATGGTTGCGTCGCCACCTGCGCGCAACCAGCGAGCGCGGCGAGCAGAAAAAATACGGGCTTCTTCATCGCGGGAGGATACGTCATCGCCCCCGGTGGGCGTCAATCGTCGCCACCACGGCTGCGCTGCAACACGCGAATACCGCCTTTCGCTTCGTTACGACGCCATTCGATCAGACTGTCGAATTCGAACGGCAGGCCGTCGAGGGTGATGAGACCGCGTGCACGGAAGTAACTGCTTTGCACGCCGTAACACTCCGGATGTTCGATCGCACCGAGCGCCGGTTGCGCCTTGAGCACATCGTTCGGGTTGGTGTAGTGCGCACTGCCTTGTTGCCAGATCGCCTGCGCCATTTCGCGCGTCGTGTTCGCGCCCAGCGTCATCAACACTGGCACGCTGGCGGTGTTCACGTTGATCGGCGTGCCCGCCGGCAACGCAGTCACATAAGGCGCGAGCGCCGCATAGGTGTCGCCGTCGATGCCGGCGACAAGACGCAATTCAGACACGTGCGCGAACGGTCGCGCGGCGCGCCGGTACGGCACCGGCTGGGCGAGATAGAACTGATCGTCCGCGCTCGCCGGCGTGTTCGCATCCATCCATGTGACCATATGGCCGGCGATGGCCGGATCGAGCTTCAGCGCAGTCAGCAGCAAGACGAACTTGCCGCGCCAGACTTGCGAGGTGTCGTAAACCGGGTCGAGATTGTTGAGATTGAAGCGGCCGTTGAGATCCGACATCTGCGCCGCGATCGTGCCGCCGGGCACTGGCGTCGGAGGCAGCGGAATCGCCCAGACGCTGTCGTTGGCGTCGTAGCCCGCACTTTGATCCTGTGCACGCACGAGTACTTCGGCGGCGTAGTTTTCCAGGCCGCGTGCGTAAGCCAGTGCCTGTTCCTGCCGCAGCGCGTTGCGCGTGCGCGCGGCGACGAGGCCGCCGCGATCGAGCAGGCCCGCAATCAGAACCGTGGCCAGCGCGACGACGAGCAAGGCGACGAGTAACGCAACACCACTCTGGGATTTGTCGCATTGTGGAAATGTGGATGCCTTCATCGCGATCCACCCGGAGGCGGCGGCAATGGCGGAAGCGGCGTGCCGATGGGAACCGGCGGCAATGGCGCGACGGGGTTCGCGGCCTTGTCCGGCCAGGCGGACACGAGTTCAACCGTGCCGTCGATTTCGCCGTATTTCGGCGTGCGCAGACGCCATTGCACCGCGCGCGGCAGGACGGCTGGATCGGCCTGCTGCGGCGGCGGCCAGGCATCCAGCCACTGACCCGACCCGGCGTCGAGATAACGCAGGCGGAAATCTTCGGTCTTCACGTTCAAGTCGTCGATTTGCGGCGCGCTGTTCGCGGCGCGGTCGAGCACGGCATAACGGCCGCGTTCGAATTTGCTGCCATCGAGTTCGTAAAACACGCGCTGCAGGTTCGAGCGCGGTTCGGCCTGCGGATTGGCGAATCCCAGGCGAGTGAATTCGACATGATCCGACGCGCCGATCAGCGCCGGCAACACCTGACCCGCCGTGCCGCGTACTGGACGCACTACGATCCCGTTCAGATCGCGATCCAGCAATCCGACCGCGCGCATGAAATCGCCGAAGTCCGTTTCCTGCTTGGCCAGATCGCCGCGCGTGCGCGCGATGGAATTCAATCCGCCGTACGCGAGCGCGGCCATGATCGAGAATACGGCCGTGGCGACCAGCACTTCGATCAAGGTGAATCCGCGTCTCATCGTTGCAAATCCAGACCGCCAAAGCCTGTCAACGTCGCGATCGGCGACTTCGGATCGTCCGGCACGTAAACATGCACGTCGATGCGCCGGATCGAGGCGACCGGCGTGGCTTGCACGATGATGTCGTAACGCCAATCGCGTCCGCCGAATTTGCGCTGGCCATCGGACTTGCCGGTCGCCGGGAATGGCGTGGCGAGTTTCGTCTGCGCAAGTACATCGGCGGCGAGCCAACCGGCAACGGTTCGCTCGCGCATGGCGCCAAAATTGTCGACCTGATTCGCGGCCGTGCGCGACAGAGCGAGCAAGGCGAGCGCAAGCACCAGCAGCGCGACCAGCACCTCGAGCAGCGTGAAGCCACGCTGGCGCCTAGTGCGCATGTGCATCCATCGCCACGAGTTCGACGCTTCCATCCGGTTTGCCGTCGAGTCGCCAGCCCTGCGCAAGATCGGTCAGACGCAGTTCGAGACGAAACGGCGTCAACTCGCCGGACGCAAAGCACACCAGTTGCGGCTTCTCCGGATAATCGTCGCCAACGACGATGGCGTGACCATCGCTGCTCAACGCGGTCTGCACCCCCGCCAACCATTCGCGCTGGCGCAACTCGTCGTTTTCCAGCGGCAGCCACGCGGCGCCATTGCGGCGGCTGAAGCGGTAGCCGCGGCGGTCGATGCTCACGCCGATATCGCGGCCGACGAGTTCGGCCTGTTCGCAGGTATAGCCGATCAGCGCCTGCGTGCGTTTCGCCTCATGCTCAAGCTGGCGTTCGCCGCCGAGTCCGCCCATCGCCAGGGTCAGCGCACCAGCGAGCACGGCGAGGATGACGACCACGACGAGCAGTTCGATCAATGTAAATCCACGCATACGGCGGACCTTCTCCGGGAACCTCTGAAGAACCGTCGCGAGCGAAGACTTCATTCCGGATTGAATCGGGCGTGCCGCCAGCGCGCAGGAACCGGAGTGTACTTTGCCGTACATGAGGTCGAAACTCGCGACAGTGAGTTGAGGGAGCACTGCCGGCATGCCAGATGCCGAGCGCAGCAGGTTATTCGGAGGTTCCTAGTCCCAATTGCCCACGTCGGCATTCTCGCCATCGCCACCCGGCTTGCCGTCCGCACCATAGGTGAAAACGTCGATGTCGCCGTGCGTGCCGGGATGCAGATACAGGTAGGTGCGGCCCCACGGGTCCTTCGGCAGCTTGTCGAGATACTGGTGCCAATTCGGGGTTTCCGGCGTACCGGCCGGCTTGTGCACGAGTGCATCGAGTCCCTGCTCGGTACTCGGATAGGTGAAGTTGTCGAGCTTGTAGGTGTTGAGAGCGGTGACGATGGCCTGGATGTCCTGCTTGGCGCGCACCTGGCGCGCCTCGCCCGGATGTTCCATCACGCGCGGTACCACGATCGCGGCGAGGATGCCGAGGATCACGACGACGACGAGGATTTCAATCAGGGTGAACCCGCGCGAGACCCGCGCAAATGTCTTGTATCGCATCGCCATCGCCTTGTGTTGCGGATGATCCGCGACGATCATAGCAAAATGAACCGTACTCCTTCCGCCGACGCGAACGCCGCCCTGCGCGAGCGCGACCTGGCCGCGATCTGGCATCCGTGCACGCAGATGCGCGACCATGCCGGCGCCGATGGCCTGCCGATGACGCCGATCGTGCGTGGCGAAGGCGCCTGGCTCGTGGATGCGAATGGCAAGCGCTATCTGGATGCCGTCAGCTCGTGGTGGACGAACATTTTCGGCCATGCCAATCGGCGCATCGGCGTGGCCGTGAAGGACCAGCTCGACCGCCTCGAACACGTCATCTTCGCCGGGTTCACGCACGAACCCGCCATTCAACTCGCCGAGGAATTGCTGCGCCTGACATCGAAATCTTTTGCTCCCCCTGCGCAGCGGGGGGAGCTGCCCGAAGGGCTGAGGGGGGTGCACAAACTCGCCCGCGTCTTTTTCGCCGACAACGGTTCCAGCGCGGTCGAAGTGGCGCTGAAGATGAGCTTCCACTACTGGCGCAACCGTGGGCAGACGCACAAGACGCGCTTCATTGCGCTGACCGGCAGCTATCACGGCGAAACACTAGGCGCGCTGTCGGTCACCGACGTGCCGCTGTACCGCGCGACCTATGCGCCGCTGCTGCACGAACCGATTTTCGCCGCCTCGCCGGATTGCTTCGAGCGCACGCCGGGCGAATCCTGGCGCGAACATTCGCTGCGCAAATTGGACGACATGCGCGCCGCGCTGGAACGTCATGCCGGCGAAGTCTGCGCCGTCATCGTCGAACCGCTGGTGCAATGCGCCGGCGGCATGCGCATGTACGATCCGGCCTACCTGACCGGCCTTCGCAAGCTCTGCGATGAGTTCGGCGTGCACCTGATCGCCGACGAAATCGCGGTCGGCTTCGGCCGCACCGGCACCCTGTTCGCCTGCGAGCAAGCCGGGATTTCACCGGATTTTTTGTGCTTGTCCAAGGGACTCACGGGCGGCTTTATGCCGTTGTCGGCGGTGCTGACCACGGCCGATGTCTACGAGGCGTTCTGGGCCGAGTACGCGAGCGGCAAGGCCTTCCTGCATTCGCACAGCTATACCGGCAATCCACTCGCCTGCCGCGCCGCGCTGGCCACCATTTCG
This sequence comes from Rudaea sp., assembly GCA_035473575.1. Classification (GTDB taxonomy): domain Bacteria; phylum Pseudomonadota; class Gammaproteobacteria; order Xanthomonadales; family Rhodanobacteraceae; genus Rudaea. The sequence goes on from DATIOA010000034.1 coordinate 19,093, forward strand.
ATCTTTCGCGACGAACCCGTTCTGGAACGCAATCGTGAACTCGCCGCACGCATGGCGAAGCGCCTAGCGCCGCTCACCGGGCATCCGCATGTTGCCGACGTGCGCCAGACCGGCATGATCGCGGCGGTGGAGCTGGTGCGCGACAAGGCGACGCGCACGCCCTTCGCCGCCACCGAACGGCGCGGCCTGCGCGTGTATCGCCACGGATTGGAGCGCGGCGTGTTGCTGCGCCCGCTCGGCGACGTGGTTTACTTCATGCCGCCATACGTCGTCACGATCGAGGAAATCGACCTGATGATCGATGTGGCAATCGAAGGTATCGAAAAGGCAGTGCGTTGAAATGCGAATCCCGAGAATCCACGTCGATTACGAACTGCATCCCGGCCGCGAAGTGGCGCTGCCGGATCAGGCCGGCGAACACGTCGCGCGCGTGCTGCGGCTCGAACGCGGCGCGCCTCTGATCCTGTTCAACGGCGACGGCTATGAATTCGATGCAGCGCTCGCCTCGCTCGCCAAGCACGGCGTTACCGCAGAAGTGGGCCAGAAGCGCGTCGTCGAACGCGAATCGCCATTGCCTCTCACGCTCGCACAGGCGATCGCGCGCGGCGAGCGGATGGATTGGGTTCTGCAAAAGGCCACCGAACTCGGCGTCGCGCGCATCGTGCCGATCGTGACCGAACGCACCGAAGTCAAGCTCGACGCCGAACGCGCGGAGCGCCGCATGGCGCATTGGCGCGGCGTCATCGCCAGCGCCTGCGAGCAATGCGGCCGCACGCATCTGCCGGAACTCGACGCGCCGCAGGCCATGGATCGCTGGTTGGCGACGCTCGGCGACACGCCCGCCACGCGTCTGGCGCTGCTGCCCGAAGGCGACGCCAATTTGCGGCAATTTCCACAAATGGACAACGGCGCAATTCTCGTTGTCGGCCCGGAAGGCGGATTCACCGCCAACGACGTAGCTCTGCTCACGCAAACGGGATTCCACGGCCTGCGCCTGGGACCGCGCATCCTGCGCACGG
>DATIOA010000035.1:0-3942 GCA_035473575.1 Rudaea sp.
CACCATGCTGACAATGACTCACCTGGCCAAGGTTTACCGCACCGAACTGGTGGAAACCTACGCGTTGCGCGACTTCAACATCGACGTGGCCGAAGGCGAGTTCGTCGCCGTGACCGGGCCTTCGGGTTCGGGCAAGACCACGTTCCTGACCATCGCCGGACTGCTCGAAACGTTCAGCGGCGGCGAGTACCACCTCGACGGCATCGAGGTCAGCCAGCTCGACGACAACGCGCGTTCAAAGATCCGCAACGAGAAGATCGGCTTCATCTTCCAGGCCTTCAATCTCATTCCCGACCTGAACGTGTTCGACAACGTCGACGTGCCGCTGCGCTACCGCGGCATGAAGGCCGACGAGCGCCGCCGCCGCATCATGGATTCGCTCGAACGCGTCGGATTGGCGGCGCGCGCCAAGCACTACCCGGCCGAGCTGTCCGGCGGTCAGCAGCAACGCGTCGCCATCGCGCGCGCGCTGGCCGGCAGTCCGCGCCTGCTGCTCGCGGATGAGCCGACCGGCAACCTCGACACGCAGATGGCGCGCGGCGTGCTGGAACTGCTCGAGGACATCCATCGCGGCGGCGCAACCATCGTCATGGTCACGCACGATCCGGAACTCGCCGCGCGCGCGCAGCGCAACGTCCACATCATCGACGGCCAGGTCGTCGATATCGCCGAAGAGCCGCGCTTCCACGCGCACGCCGCGAAAGCGGCTCTGGCCTGAGCCACATACCGAGGAGAGCAGTCATGAGCACCAGCAAATACCTGATCGCACTAGCCATCGCCATCTCGATCACCGGGCTGGAATTCGTCGGCCTGAGCGTGCTGGCCAGCAGCGCCGGCCGCCCCGCACGCCAAGTCTTCGTCGTGCCGCAAGCGACGCTTCCGATGCTGCCGGTCATCACCGTGCGGCCGACGCACCAGGAAGTGCTGGCCGCCTTTGCCGGACGCGACCTGGCAAGCACCGCGCATCCGGATTACTCGATGCCGTTTTATTCGTTCGCAGCCAAGCCCGCGGCCGCCAACAAGGGTTGAGCCATGTTCGCCTACTATCTCGACCTCGCCCTGCGCAGCCTCAGGCGCAGCCCCGGCCTCACCGCGCTGATGGTGCTGACCATCGCGTTCGGCGTCGCCGCCTCGATGACCGCGTGGTCGGTGTTCCGCGCGGTGTCGGGCGATCCGATCCCGTGGAAATCCGCGCAGCTTTACGTGCCGCAGATCGACATGTGGGGACCCAGCGCGCAGCACGGAGGTCCGGAGCCCGACAACGGCCCGCCTGACGCGCTCGACTACAACGACGCCGTTGCACTGATGCGCGATCACCGCGCGAAATTCCAATCGGCGATGTACCAGATCGGGCCGTCGGTGGTCCCGGCCGACGCGGCCAAGCATCCGATCCAGACCGGCGGCCATGCGGTCTTCGGCGAATTCTTCCCGATGGTCGATGTGCCGTTCAAATACGGCAGCGGATGGAGCGCGGCCGACGACGAGCATCGTGCCCAGGTCGCGGTCATCAGCGCCAAGCTCAACGACAAGGTCTTCGACGGTGCCAACAGCGTCGGCAAGATGCTCAACATCGAGGGCCGCGATTACCGCGTCGTCGGCGTGATCGGCGCCTGGAATCCGCAGCCGCGCTTCTACGACGTGGTCAATACCGGCGGCTTCGCCAGCGAGAGCGAGGATCTGTACGTGCCGTTCAACACGGCAATTTCTGCTGGCATGTCCAACGACGGCAACACGAATTGCAATGCGGTTCCGGAGGCGGGCTTCGAGGGCCTGCAGCGTTCCAGTTGCGTGTGGATCGCGTACATGGCGCAGCTCGACGACGCGGCTGCGGCGGATGCCTACCGCAATTACCTGCAAGGCTTCGCGCATACGCGTTATCCGGACTGGGCGCCGCGGGTGAGCTTGCGCGATCTGATGGATTGGCTGGATAACGAGCACGTGGTGCCGAGCGACACCAAGGTATCGTTGCTGATCGCGCTCGGCCTGCTCATCGTGTGTCTGGTCAACACCGCCGGATTGCTGCTCGCGAAATTCCTTCGTCGCTCGTCGGAGATCGGCGTGCGCCGAGCGCTCGGCGCGCCGCGCCGGGCGATCTACGCGCAATTCCTGACCGAAGGTGCCGTGATCGGCCTGGCCGGCGGCGTGCTCGGCCTCCTCCTCACCGGCATCGGCGTGGCGAGCGTGAGCCTGGTGCTGCCGCGCGACATCGCGGATCTCGCGCATCTGGACGTTTCCCTGCTCGCGACCACGCTCGCGGTTTCCGTGCTCGCCAGCCTGCTGGCCGCGCTGTATCCGACGTTCCGCGCCGCACGCGTAGTGCCGGCGTGGCAGCTCAAATCCAATTGAGGAGCGCGAACATGACCTTGCATCCCCTGCTTGCCGCATTGCGCCGCCACAAGGCCGGCGTCGTGCTGATCGCCCTGCAGATCGCGCTGACGCTGGCGATCGTGTGCAACGCGGTCTTCATCATCGGCAGCCGCATCGAGCGCATCCAGCGTCCGAGCGGCTTGAACGAAAGCGATCTGTTCATGGTGTCGCAACACTGGGTTGGGGCGCCGACCGGCGACGACCAGGCCACGACCGACAAGCTCGATTCGCTGCTGCTGGCCGACCTCGCCACTTTGCGCAACCTGCCCCAGGTGCAGTCGGTCACGCCGATCAATTCGCTGCCGCTGGCCAACAGCACCTGGAGCGGCGGCGCCAGCACCAAGCCGGGCGAGAAAAACGAACCGGCGCACGTGGCGTATTACTTCGGCGGCAAGGACATGCTCAAGACCCTGGATGCGCATCTCGCCGCCGGGCGCGATTTCACCGACGACGAAGTGCGGCATCAGGCCGCACGCGCGCCGAACCAGCCCGTCGTCACGATCATTTCGCAGGCGCTGGCCGACAAGCTGTTCCCGGATCACGACGCGCTCGGCAAGACGATTTACTTCGACGGCAGCAAGTCGCCGGCGACCATCGTCGGCATTCTCGAACGTCTGCAAACGCCGAGCGTGGAAGCGTGGGCCAACGACTTCGCCTGGAACACGGCCCTGATTCCCGCACGTTTGAACTCGGGCTCTTCGCGTTACGCCGTGCGCGCCAAACCCGGCCAGATGAACGAGGCGATGAATGCCGCCACCGCCGCGCTGTACAAGGCCAATCCCATGCGCGTGTTCTACCTCGATGGCAAGGGCGCGCGGGCGTTCTCCGACATCCGCGCGAACACCTATCGCGCCGACCGCGGCATGGCGATCCTGATGGGCGTGATCTGCCTGATCCTGCTGGCCGTCACCGGCGCCGGCATCGTGGGCCTGACGAGTTTCTGGGTCGGCCAGCGCCACAAGCAGATCGGCGTGCGTCGCGCATTGGGCGCGCGCAAGCTCGACATCCTGCGCTACTTCCAGGCCGAGAACCTGCTCATCGCCGGCGGCGGCGCGCTCGCTGGCATCGTGCTCGCGATCGGCCTCAACCTGTGGCTGATGCATCGCTTCGAGATGGATCGCATCCCGGTGGCGTACGTCCTGCTCGGCGTCGCCGTGGTGCTTGCGCTCGGCCAGCTCGCCGTATTTGCGCCGGCGCGGCGCGCCGCGAACGTGCCACCGGTGGTGGCGACGCGCTCGGTGTGAGGGCGCGCCTTGCAACCCTTCTGCGCGTGCCGGCATCCATGTCGGCATGCGAAAATGCGGCATGCGTACCGTTCTGATCATCGACGACAATCCCGCGATCGGGCAGGCCCTGTCGCTGTTGTTGTCGCTCAACGACATCCGCCCGCTCACCGCGCCGACGCCCGACGAAGGCCTGGCGATGCTGGCGCGCGAGCGCGCGGATGTCGTCATCGCCGACATGAATTTCAGCGTCGACACCACCTCGGGCGAGGAGGGCGCGGCGCTGTTCCGCGCGATTCGCGCGCGCCACCCGGATTTGCCAGTCATCCTGCTCACGGCGTGGACGCATCTG
>DATIOA010000036.1:0-42290 GCA_035473575.1 Rudaea sp.
ACGCTGGATTCGCCGAGCATGCAGTTGATTTCCAGCGCCAGCAACTGGGCGCGGAAGGCGGCGCGTTTCTCGGCGAAACTGTAGGCGCAGCGCGGGAACATGGCGTGGCGGATCGCGTCGCGGCAGACGCGGCGCAGGCCGAGCTGATCTTCCAGCACGCGCGCGACCACGGTCTTGCCCGCGCCCGGCAGGCCGATCAGGGCAACGACCACGGGTTTGCCCGCGCTCGCACCCAGCGCCGGAAAGGCGGCTTCCGGAACGGCGGCTGAAGATTCTTCGTGCATAAACGGCTCGGATTCGCGCTTGCCGGTATCATTGCACAAATCCCGACGCCGACACCCATGCGCCATCTCTACATCCAGCGGTATCTCATCACCGGCCTGCTCACCCTTGTGCCGCTATGGCTGACCTGGCTGGTGCTCAAGTTCATCTTCACCTTCCTGTCGCACGTCGGCGCGCCGGTCGTGGCCGGATTGTTCACCGGCATCTCCGCAGAATTTCCCGGTGCGGCAGGCTGGCTGAGCCAGGAATGGTTCCAGTCGATCATCGCCTTCGTCGCCACGGTGATCGCGTTCTATGTCGTCGGATTCGCGACGACGCGCGTGTTCGGCCAGCGCCTGCTGGACGCCTTCGAAAACCTGATCTCGCGCATCCCGATGGTGCACACGATCTACGGCGGCACGAAGAAATTGATGACCATGCTCTCGACCAAGCCGGCCGGGACGCAGCGCGTGGTGCTGATCGACTTTCCCTCGCCGGAATTGAAGTCGATCGGTTTCGTCACTCGCGTGTTCGCCGACAGCGCCGGCCGCGAGGTTGCGGCGGTGTATGTGCCGACCACGCCGAACCCGACCGGCGGTTATCTGGAAATCGTGCCGATGGAAAGACTCATTGCCACCGACTGGAGCATGGACCAGGCCATGGCCTTCATCCTGTCCGGCGGCGCGGTCGGACCGGACAAATTGCCCGACGGGGCGCATCCAGAGACTGCATTGCCGCGCGGGCAATGACCTTCGACACATCGCCGGCGCGGATTTAGCCCCTACACTCGCCTCCCTCAATGGGAGTTTCCATGCGTATTTCGCGCGCGCAGTTTTTGGCGCCGGCCCTGCTTTCCATCGCGGCGGGCGCAACGGCACACACCAACCAGCACGGCATCGATCCGCGCAATTTCGATGCGCGCACATCTGCGTGTACGGACTTTTTCCAGCACGCCGACGGCGGCTGGCTCGCATCCAACCCGATCCCGGCGGAATACAGCACCTGGAGCCTGGACAACGAAATCGGCGAGCGCAACACGGCCATCCTCAAGCGCATCCTCGAAGATGCCGCCGCGCATCCTGGCGCGACAGGCAGCGCGACGCAGAAGATCGGCGATTTCTACGCCGCCGCGATGAACGAGGCCGCGATCGACAAAGCCGGCTTCGCACCACTGAAAACGGACTTGGCTGCCGTTGCCGCGCTCAAATCGAGCGAGGATGTGGCGAAGCTGATTACCGAGTGGCAGTTGCGCGGCGATGACGTGTTGTTCGATTTCGAGGCCCAGCCCGACCTCAAGCATTCCGCCACCGACATCGCCTATGCCGGCCAGGGCGGGCTCGGCTTGCCCGATCGCGACTACTATCTGCGCGACGACGCGAAGTCCAAACAGCTTCGCGGGCAATACCGCAAGCACGTCGAACGCATGTTGAATCTGCTCGGCGATGCGAATGCGAAAGACGAATCCGATTGGGTGCTGGCGCTGGAAACGCGCCTGGCCAAGGCCTCGCTGGATCGTGTGGCGCTGCGCGATCCGAACAATTCCTATCATATCGTCACGCTGGAACAGGCCGATGCGAAGACGCCGCATTTCTCGTGGACGGCGTTTTTCCACGTGGCCGGTCGCGACGATGTAAAGAGTTTTTCGCTCGCGCAACCGGATTTCTTCGTGGCGGTCGGCGCAGCTCTCTCCGAGGTGCCGCTCGCACACTGGCAAGCCTGGTTGCGTTGGCGTCTGATCGATGCCGATGCGCCGTATCTTTCCAAACCCTTCGTCGACGCGGATTTCGCCTTCAAGGGCGGTGTGTTGCGTGGAGCGAAGCAGAACCTGCCGCGCTACAAGCGCACGATCCACAGCGCCGATGCGGCAGTCGGCGAATTGCTCGGGCAAGGCTATGTCGCGCAGGTGTTTCCGCCCGAGGCCAAGCAGCGCGCGCTGGACCTGGTGAACAATCTCAAGACGGCGATGCGTGCGCGCATCGAGCGCCTGACCTGGATGAGCGCGGAGACGAAGCAATCGGCCTACACCAAGCTCGACACCATGGTGGCCAAGATCGGCTACCCCGACCGTTGGCGCGATTATTCGAAACTGGAAATCACCCGAGCCTCGTGGATCGCCAACGTGCGCGCCGCGCGCGCATTCGAGGCGCAGCGACAATTTGCGAAATTCGATCGCCCGGTCGACCGCAGCGAATGGGACATGACGCCGCAGACGGTCAACGCCTACTACAACCCGATGGGCAACGAGATCGTGTTCCCCGCCGCGCAGTTGCTGCCGCCCTACTTCGAGGTGACGAACGACGACGCGCTCAACTATGGCGGCATCGGCAGCGTGATCGGCCATGAAATGACCCATGCTTTCGACGACGAAGGCAGCCAGTTCGACGCGCAAGGCAATCTCGCCAACTGGTGGACGGCGGACGATCGCAAGCAATTCGAGGCGCGCGCGCAAAAACTCGTCGATCAGTTCAACACCTACGTGCCGGTCGACGACCTGCACATCAACGGCAAGCTCACGCTCGGCGAAAACATCGCCGACCTCGGCGGCCTGCTCGTCGCCTACGACGCGTTCAAGCTTACCGCGCAGGGCAAGGGAGATGCCGCGATTGATGGCCTCACACCCGATAAACGCTTCTTCCACGCTTACGCTCAAACCTGGCGCACCGCGCAGCGGCCGGCGCAACTGCGCCTGCAAGTGCAATCCAACGAACACGCGCCGGCAAAATTCCGCACCAACGGTCCGCTTGCCGACGTGCCCGCGTTCGCCAGCGCGTTCGCCTGCAAGCTCGGCGACGCGATGGTGCGTCCGGCATCGGCCATCGTGGAAATCTGGTAATCGTAAACAACGCAGCACACTTCGGAGGAATCCCATGCGACACCGCATCTTCAAACCACTCGTTCTGGCCATCGGCCTGGGTCTTGCCGGCATCGCCGTCGCATCGGCTGACTTCGACGCCAGCCAGCTGGACCAGAAATACAGTCCTTGCCAGGATTTCAACGACTTCGTCAACGCCAAGTGGGTGGCAGCCAATCCGATCCCGCCCGACCAGACGCGCTGGGGCTCGTTCAACGTGCTCAACGAAAAGAGCCTGAACGACCAGCACGCACTCGTCGAAGCCGCCGCGAAAGACGCCGCGCATGCGGCGCCCGGCTCCATCGAACGCAAGATCGGCTGGCTGTACGCCTCGGGCATGGACGAAGCGGCCGTCGACAAGGCCGGATTCGATCCGATCAAGCCGGAACTGGCCGCGATCGCGGCATTGAAGACGCCCAAGAACATCATCGCGTGGTTGCAAAACTCGTTCGCCAAGGGCGATGAGCGGGTATTCCGCTTCGGCGCCGGCGCGGACTACAAAAACGCCAAGCTGCAGATCGCCAATGCCGATCAGGGCGGCCTGAGCCTGCCGACCACGGACTACTACACCAAGCCCGAGCACAAGGAAATCCGCGACGCCTACGTCAAGCACGTCGCCAAACTCTTTGAGTTGACCGGCGTGCCGGCCGCCGAGGCAGCGAAGAAGGCCGCCAACGTGCTCGCCTTCGAGACGCGCCTCGCGCAGCATTCGATTCCGCGCGTGGAGATGCGCAAGCCGGAAAACCAGTACCACTTCGTCAGCGTCGCCGAAGCCGACAAGCTCACCCCGCATTTCGACTGGAACGCGTTCTTCAAGTCGCAGGGCGTTGCCGTCGACAAGGGCTTTTCGCTGTCGCAGCCGAAGTTCTTCGCCGAATTCGACAAGATGCTGACCAGCGTTCCTGCGAATCAGTGGCGCGATTATCTGTCCGCGCACACCATCGCCGGCGCCGCGCCGTTCCTGTCGCAGCCCTTCCAGGACGAAAGCTTCGCCTTCAACGGCAAGACGCTCGGCGGCCAGCCCGAACAACAGGTGCGCTGGAAGCGCGTGCTTGACGCGGTCAACCATTCGATGGGCCAGGGTCTGGGCCAACTGTACGTGGCCAAGTATTTCCCGCCCGAGGCCAAGGCACGCGCCGCCGAACTCGTCGACAACGTGCGCAATGCGCTGAAAGTCCGCATCGAGCACCTGGACTGGATGAGCGATGCCACCAAGGCCAAGGCAATCGCCAAGTGGAACACCTTCCTGCCCAAGATCGGCTATCCCGACACTTGGCGCTCGTGGGACGGCCTGACCGTCAAGGCGGACGACTACTTCGGCAACCTGCAGGTGGCACGCAAGTACAACTACGACTACGACATCGCCAAGATCGGCAAGCCGACCGACCGCAAGGAGTGGTTCATGACCCCGCAGACGGTCAACGCCTACTACAACCCGACCGACAACACGATCAATTTCCCGGCCGCGATCCTGCAACCGCCGTTCTTCTACGCCGACGGCGACGACGCGATCAACTACGGCGGCATTGGTGCGGTCATCGGTCATGAAGCGAGCCATGGCTTCGACGATCAAGGCAGCCAGTTCGACGGCGACGGCAACAACACCAACTGGTGGACGAAGGAAGACCGCGAGAAATTCGATGCGCGCACGCAGAAGCTGGTCGACCAGTTCGATGCCTACGCACCGATCGCGAGCATGCCGGACAAGCACGTCAACGGCCGCCTGACCCTGGGCGAAAACATCGGCGACCTCGGCGGCATCAACGCCGCCTACGACGCGCTGCAGATGGCGCTGGCGAAAAAACCGAAGGAATCCGCGGAAAAGATCGATGGCTACACCCAGGACCAGCGCTTCTTCCTCAACTGGGCACGGGTCTGGCGCGGCGCCACGCGCGACCAGCGCCAACTGGTGCTGCTCAATGCCGATCCGCACTCCCCGGCGCAGTTCCGCGCCATCGGTGCACCATCCAACATGCCCGCGTTCGCCCAGGCGTTCTCGTGCAAGGCAGGCGACAAGATGGTGCGCAGCGGCGCAAGCCAAGTGAAGATCTGGTAATCGCGGCCATCACGTGAAACGAAAACGCCGCGAATCCCGCGGCGTTTTTCATTCAGCGGCGACGCACCCGGCTGCGCCAGTACTGGATCATCGCAAACCCGACGACTGCGCCGCCCAGGTGCGCGAAGTGCGCGACGCCCGCCTGCGTGCCGGTCACGCCGAGGTAAAGCTCGAGGATCATGTAGCCGACCACGGCGATGCGCGCGGGAATGGGTATCGGAATGAGGAAAAAGAAAACCTTCGCCTGCGGATACAACACCGCAAAGGCGAGCAGCAATCCGAACACGCCGCCCGAAGCGCCAAGGGTCGGATAGAAATCCTGCGGCGAAAACAATGCGATCGTCGCCAACTGCGCGAACGCAGCGCCGAGCACGCAGGCGAAATAGTAAAACGTATACCGGCGCGAGCCGAGCGCGTTTTCGACCGGTCCGCCGAACATCCACAGCGCCAGCATGTTGAACGCGATGTGCGGCACGCCACCGTGCAGGAAACTGTAGGTGATGAGCTGCCACGGCTCGAAGCCGAGCGCGATCACGCTGCCGCCGGCCATGCGCGCGAGCTGCTGCGGGCCGAGCGGCCACAGCGCGAAATGCGCGACGATGGTGGCGTCGGCGCCGGCCATCTGCAAAAGGAAAATCGCGATATTGGCGACCAGCAGGGCGCGGGTGACGGGCGGCAAATTCGGCATGTCAGCAAGAATCCTTTGTCATGTTGGAGCCCACAGTTCCGCATCCAGGTCGCGCTGCCAGCCGAAACGCACCAGATCGACGCGGCCGTTGCGCACGATTACACCCTCGTCGACCAGCAATGCCCGCTGTTCGCGATGGCCGCGGCTGCCGGCGGGAAACGCGATGCGCCCGTCGGAGCGAAGCACGCGCTGCCATGGCAATTTCAGCGCGGAATAGTCGCCGAGGATGCGCCCGACCAGGCGCGCGCGCCGCGGCAGTCCGGCACGTGCCGCAATTTCGCCGTAGCTCGTTACCCGACCGCGCGGAATCGCACGGATCACGCGCAGGATGGCCGCATGTTCGGACGGGATGGCTGCCGTGCCTGACTTCATTGCCGCGACACGTTAGCATACGCGGCAAGTTCAAAAGGACACGACAATGCACTCGTTCGAGGAAATCCGCTCCAGCATCCAGGCCAGGCATGCGTTGCGCATCAACGATCCGTACCTGATCAGTTTCGACCTGGCCATCGGCGACAGCAGCCGCCACCAGGGCCTGTACCTGGCCGAGATCGAGGGCGAGGACGGCCGCAAGTTCCTGCGCCTGTCCACACCGATCGGCGCGACTGCCGGCATGGACGCGACACGTTGCCTGCACTTCAACTGGGAGCAGCGCGTGGGTTATCTCGCCATCAGCGACCTCGACGGCACGCCCTATTTGCATCTATGCGAGAACCGCCCCTACGAATTGTTGAACGAGAAGGAGCTCACGCGCCTGATCGACGAAATCGGCCCGCTCGGCGATCGGCTGGAAAAAGCCATGTCGGCCGGCGGCGACACACTCTGAGCGAACCGCGCGCTACGGCTGGAGCCAGCCGAGCATCTGCAACCCGCGCACCAGCGCGTAGGCTAGCCCGCCCGCTACCGGCAAGGTGAGCAGCCACGCCCAGACCATGCGTTCGACCACGGTCCAGCGGATCGCGTTCAGGCTTTTGGCCGCACCCACGCCCATGATCGCCGACGATACGTTGTGCGTGGTCGACACCGGCAGGCCGAGCACCGAGGCGGTGATGATCACGCCCGACGCGGTGATGTCGGCGGCGACGCCGTTGACCGGGTGCAACTTGACCATCTTGTGGCCGAGCGTGCGGATGATGCGCCATCCGCCGACCATGGTGCCCGCGGCCATGGTCAGCGCGCACACGACCTTGATCCACACGGCAATGCCGAACTGGCCGTGCGCATCTGTCGGCACGCGCAGGAAGTGCATCCATGCCGGCAAGTGATCGAGCGATCCGGCCGTGGTCGCGCCGGCCAGCGCGAGGGCGATGATGCCCATGGTCTTCTGCGCGTCGTTCAAGCCGTGCGACACGCCCATGAAGCCCGATGAAAGTACCTGCAGCTTGCCGAACACGGCATTGATCGTGCGCGGCCGCGTCGCGCGTGTGGCCGCGCCGCCGAGTCCGTTGAAGAACGACAGCACCGCGAACAAGGATCCCATGACCACGAAACCGATGACAAACCCCGCCAGCGGCGAGACGAACATCGGCAGGATGACTTTGTTCAGCACACCCCCGGCGTGCCACCAATGGTCGGCCGGCACCGACCAGACGATGGCCTGCCAATTGCCGCTGGCGGCCGCCAGCGCCGCACCGCACAGTCCGCCGACCAGCGCGTGCGAGGAACTCGAGGGCAAGCCCCACCACCAGGTGATCAGGTCCCAGATCGTCGCGCCGAGCAATGCGCAGATCAGGATTTCCGGCGTCATCGCCACCACGCCGGTGTCGATCAGTCCGGACGCGATGGTCTTGGCCACCGCCGTACCCCACATCGCACCGAGCAAGTTCGTGAATGCCGCAAGCAGCACCGCCTGGCCGGGACTGAGCACCTTGGTCGCCACCACGGTGGCGATGGAATTGGCGGTGTCGTGAAAGCCGTTGATGTACTCGAAGATCAGGGCGACCGCGAGGACGACGAGTACCAGGGTGAGGGTCACGGCGAGCCCTCAGGAATTCTTGAGCACGATCGCGTAAATCACATTGCCGGCATCGCGGCAGCGGTCGATGGCCTTTTCCAGCAGCTCGAACAGATCCTTGCGCAGCAGCAGGCGCACCGCATCGTTGGTTTCGGAGAACATGTCCTTGTACAAGTCCAGGATCATGCGATCGGCCTCGCTCTCGATCGCCTGCATGCGGTCGTTGAGCGCCTTCATTTCCTCGAGCTTCATGCCTTGGCGCAACTGGCGCACCATCTCGACGATGATCTCGACGGCTTTCTCCAGCATCGCGGCGCGCGAGGCATAGTCGACATCGACCAGCCTTTCGGCGAACAGGGCGTAGCGCTCGGCGAATTTCTCCACCGTCTTCGGAATCTTGTACAGGGCGCCGGACAGCGCTTCAATGTCCTCGCGTTCGAGCGCGGTGACGAAAGTGTTGACCAGCGCCTGGCTGATCTGCGCCATGATTTCCTTTTCCCGGCGCCGCGCGACCTTGAATTCGTCCAGCGAAGGATTCGGCGACTTCTCGTTGAGCATTGCGATCAGCGCGCGCGTGCTCTGCCGCGCGGCGTCCGCGCTGGCTTCGAGCAGGCCGTAGAACTTGTCGCCTTTGCCGAAAATCGTTTGCAGGGAGAACATGCGCTCGCCTCGTCCGGATTGAATGCGCGGGCCACGGTCGGCGGCGCGGGCGCAGTTTACCGTTTTGTGACGGCGTTTGCCGGGTCGGCGCGGCATCGTGCTCTGCTAGACTCTGACGCATGACTACGCCTGCCGCCGGATGACTCTCGGAATCGCCCTCGTCGTCCTGCTGTCGCTGCTCAACGGCTTCTTCACGCTGGGCGAAATGGCGCTGCTGACCTCGCGCAAGGTGCGCCTGAAGCAGCTCGCCCGCGACAGCAAGCGTGCGCAAGTCGCACTGGCGATGCTGCAGGCGCCGGAGCGCTTCCTGTCCACCGTGCAGGTGTACATCACCCTGATCGCGATCGGCACCGGTGCCGCGCTGGGCGACCGGCTCGGCGAGGAGTTCGCGCGCTCGCTGGATGCGCTGCGCGTCGAATGGCTGCTGCCCTACGCCCACGCGATCGGCGTCACGATCAGCGTTACCGTCATCACGTTTATCAATATCTGGCTCGGCGAAATCCTGCCGAAACGCCTGGCATTGATCAGCCCGGAACGCTTCGCCATCGCCACCGCCATTCCGCTGCGCATCGCCAGCGCGATCGCCATGCCGTTCGCCTTCGCCCTGATCTGGATCACGCGCGTGGTAATGCGCCTGCTGCGCCTGGATCGGGCCAGCGAGGAGCGGGTCAGCGAAGAGGAAATCCGCTTGCTCGTGGCCGAAAGCGCCGACCAGGGCGTGATCGATTCCGATGAGCGCAACATGGTCAACCGCGTGCTGCGCCTCGGCGATCGCACGGTGGATAGCCTGATGACGCCGCGACCGCGCATCGCCTGGCTCGATGCCACCGCAACACTGGAGGAAAACCTCGCGCTGATGCGCGACACGCCCTACTCGCGCTATCCGGTATATCGCGGCAGCGACAAGGACGTGCTCGGCGTGCTCAGCCTCAAGCGCCTACCGGCCATGCTCGGCAGCGCGAAGATCGACTTGTTCGCGAAACTCGCCAAACCGCTGTACGTTCCAGGCACCGCACGCGCGCTCGACCTGCTCGAGGAATTCCGCGATGCCGAGACGCGTCTTGCGCTCGTCGTCGACGAATACGGCGACATCGAAGGCCTGGTCACGCTCAACGACGTGCTCGGCGCCGTGGTCGGACCCGGCGCCGCGCCGGTACCGGCCACGCAGGCACAACCGGTCACGCAGCGCGACGACGGCAGCTGGCTGATCGACGGCGCGCTCGGTACCGATGACTTGCGCGAGCTGCTTGGCCTGGCCGAACTGCCCGCCGAGGACGAGCACGATTTCAACACCGTTGCCGGCATGGTGGTGGCGCATTTCGGCCGCATTCCGCAGGCCGGCGAGCACTTCGACTGGCGCGGCTGGCGCTTCGAGGTCGTCGATTTGGACGGCGCGCGCGTGGACAAGATCCTCGCCATGCGCACGCCTGTCGAGAGTGAGGAAAGCGGCTAGCTTTTCTGCTTGGCCAAACGCGCCATCCGCTGCGCATCGTCGAAAATCCCGCGCAGGATGCGCACTTCGCGCTGATCCAGGCTCGCATGCAGGAACAACCGGCGCAGGCGCTTCATGATCGTCACCGGCGAGCGACCCTTGTGGAAGTCGATGTCGTCGAGCATCTGCGCCAGATGCCCGAACAGGTGTTCAAGCTGCTCGGCCGTGGCCGGCGGATCCGATGTCGATGCGGCGGCCGCTTGCGGCGCTTGCGCCAGCGCCGCCAAACGCATCTCGTAAGCCAGCACCTGCACGGCCTGGGCGAGATTGAGCGAAGGAAAATCCTCCACGCTGGGAATGCGCACCGCGGCGTGGCAGCTCATCAGCTCATCGTTTTCCAAGCCCGTGCGTTCGTTGCCGAACACGATGGCGACCGGCCCGTGCGCACTGGCGGCAAGCGCACGCAACGCCGCTTCGCGCGGCGACAGTTCTTCCAGTTGCACCGCGCGCGCGCGTGCCGTGCAGCCCAGCACCAGCGTGCAATCGGACACGGCATCGACAAGGGTCGGCACCACGGTGGCCTCGTCCAGTACGCCGGTTGCACCCGATGCCATGGCCACGGCATCCGGGTGCGGAAACTTGTGCGGCGCGACCAGGCCGAGTCGCGCGAACCCCATCGTGCGGATCGCGCGCGCCGCGGCACCGATATTGCCCGGATGCGAGGTGCGCACTAGGACGAAGCGGATGCGGGTATTGTCGGCAGTCATCCGTCTAGGATAAAAGCTCCCGGCAAAGAATGCTAAAATTCGCCGCGCGCGCTCGACGCGCATGTTCTTTTTCAGCAAGTCCGACTGGAGTTATCGATGAGACCCGCCGTCAATGTCGCGGTTCGCGCCGCGCGCGCCGCCGGAGCCGTGATCCTGCGCTACATGAATCGCGTGGAAGGGCTTAACGTCGAGGAAAAGTCGCGCCACGACTACGTCAGCGAGGTCGACAAGATGGCCGAGGCCGAGATCGTCAAGGAACTGCGCCGCGCCTATCCCGACCACGCCATCCTCGGCGAGGAATCCGGCAGGATCGGCAAATCCGACAAGGTCTGGGTGGTCGATCCGCTCGACGGCACGCACAACTACCTGCGCGGCTTCCCGCATTTTTCGGTGTCGATCGGCTTCATGGACCACGGCGACCTCGTCCATGGCGTGGTCTACGATCCGCTGCGCGACGAACTCTTTACCGCCAGCAAGGGCGACGGCGCCTTCGTCAACGACCGCCGCATGCGCGTGGGCAAGCGCGAGTCGCTGGCCGGCACGATCATCTGCACCGGCTTTCCGCCGCGCCAGCACCAGCATCTGGATGCGCAGTTCGCGATTTCACGCGCGTTGCTGCGCGAGGCCGACGACCTGCGCCGCACCGGTTCCGCCGCGCTGGATCTTGCCTATGTCGCGGCAGGACGCCTGGATGGCTACTTCGAACCCGGTCTGCAACCCTGGGACATGGCTGCCGGATGCCTGCTCGTGCGCGAAGCCGGCGGCAAATTCTGCGATTTCGCCGGCCGCGATGGAATGCCGGCCAACGGCAACCTCGTCGCGGGCAACATTCACGTCGCCACGGCGATGACGAAAATCATTACCGCGAACGCGACGCCGGAGCTGCTGGCTTCCTGAATTACGCTTAAGGCCTGCGCGCGAGTTCGGGATTGTCGCGCGTTACTGGCATCAGGTCCTTCTTCGACACGCCCAGCCAGAGCAGGATCGGGTTGGCGAAGAAAATCGACGACAGCGTACCGATCACGATGCCGATGATCATCGTCAGCGCAAATCCATGCACCGCCGGACCGCCGAAGAAATACAGCGCGATCATGGTGATGCCGGTGAACAACGACGTGATGATCGTTCGCGACAGCGTACTGTTGATCGCCTTGTTCAAGATATCGACCGGCTCGCCCTTGCGTGTGGCGCGGAACAGTTCGCGCACGCGGTCGAACACCACGACCTTGTCGTTGATCGAGTAACCGACTACCGCCAGCACCGAGGCCAGCACGGTAATGTCGAATTCGTGCTGCGTCAGTGCGTAGAACCCCACTGTCAGCAGCGTATCGTGGAATTCCGACGCGATCGCGGCGATGGCAAAGCGCCATTCGAAGCGCACGCCGATGTAGATCATGATGCCGATGATGACGAAGATGACGGCGGTGACACCATCGCTCTTGAGCTCGTCGCCGACTTCGGGACCAACATAGTCCGGATCGCGCGACATCGTCGCGTCGGCGCGCTTGGCCTTGAGCGCCGCCATCACGTCGGCGGCGACCTTGTCGCTCTGCTTGACGGTTCCCGCATCGACCGCCGCCGCCGCTTTGTCGCGTCCGGGTTGCAGGCGGATCGAAACCTCGCGCGCACCGCCCACGCTCTGCACGATGGCGTGGTCGAAGCCGGCTACATCCAGCGCGCCGCGCACATCGGCGATGTCGACCGGCTGCTCGTACTTGACGCTGATCAGGATGCCACCGGTGAAGTCCAGGCCGTAGTTGAGTCCGCGCGTGAAGATGGCGCTGATCGATAGCACCACCAGCAACGCCGAAATGACCAGACTGATCTTGCGCCAGCGCAGGAAGTCGAATGCCGCATCGTGTTTGAAGATTTCCATGGTTCAGGCTCCTGCGGACACGTGATGTCCGCCGCCGACCCACAAGCCCTTGAGCTTGCGGCCGCTGTGGATGAGGTTGGTGATGCCGTGCGTTACCGTGACCGAAGTGAACATCGAGGTCAGGATGCCGATGGCCAGGGTCACGGCAAAGCCCTTGATCGGGCCGGAGCCGAAGGCGAACAGGCCGAACGCGGCAAGCAGATGGGTCACGTTGGCGTCGAGAATCGTCGCCCAGGCCTTTTCGTAACCGGCGCGGATCGCCGCCAGCGGCGTTAACCCGTTGCGCAACTCCTCGCGGATGCGCTCGCAGATCAGCACGTTCGCGTCGATGGCCATGCCCAGGGTCAACACGATACCGGCGATACCGGGCATGGTCAGCGTGGCCTGGAACACGCTCAGCACCGCGATCAGCAATACCAGGTTCAGTACCAGCGCTATGTCAGCGATCAGACCGAACAAATGGTAGTAGAGCGCCGAGGCAATCAGCACAGCCAGCAGGCCGAGCAACACCGCCAAGCCGCCCTTTTCGATGTTGTCCTGACCGAGGCTGGGACCGATCACGTTCTGTTCGACGATGTCCGCCGGCGCCGCCAAGGAACCCGCGCGCAACAGCAGCGACAGTTCGCTCGCGGTCTTGAGGCTTTCCAGGCCCGTGGTCTGGAATTTGTTCGAGAACACGCCCTGGATTACCGCGTCGTTGATCACTTCCTCGTTGACCTTGGCGGTGTGGACTTCCTTGCCGTCGACGATCTTGGTTTCCGGAATGCGTTCGATGTAGACCACGGCCATGCGCTTGCCCACGTTTTCGCGCGTGTAGTCGAGCATGCGTTTGCCGCCGAGCGCGTTGAGCGTGACCGACACCGCCGGCGTACCGGTCTGCTGGTCTGGAATCGCTGCCGCGTCGACGAGTTCGTCGCCGCCGACGATGATCTTCTTCTTCAGCACGATCGGCATCGGCTTGCCGTCCGGACCCACGCGCTGTGTGTAGTACAGGCGCGAATCCGGCGGCACGATGCCGGTCTTCGCCGCTTCGAGCGGATTCGTGTTTTCGTCGACCGCGTGGTATTCCAGCGTCGCCTGCGCGCCGAGGATCTTCTTCGCTTCGGCCGTGTCCTGCACGCCGGGCAATTCCACGACGATGCGGTTCGCACCCTGCTGCTGAATCAGCGGCTCGGACACGCCAAGCTGGTTGACGCGATTGCGCAAGGTGGTCAGGTTGCTGGCCACGATCGAGCGCTGCTGCTCCTGCAGCGTGGCTTCGCGGATGCGCGCGATGAGCGCGAAAGTCGTCGCCGTGGTGTTGCCGTCGACGATCTCCAGCGGCGGCTGGCTCCCAAGTTTCTCGGGCTGGTTCACGTCCTTGGCGATGATATTGCCGGCGGTCTTGCGGTCCTCGTCCGAACGCAGCACCACGACGATGCCCTGCGCGCCGGCATTCACCGACTCGTAGCGGATCTTGGCGTTGCGCAACGCGGTGCGGATGTCGTCGACATAGCGCGCCTGCATCTTGTCGAGCGCCGCCTTCTGGTCGATTTCCATCAGGAAGTGCACGCCGCCTTGCAGGTCGAGGCCGAGCGGCATGCGGTTCGCGCCGATCGCGCGCAACCAGCCGGGCACCGTGCTGGCCAGGTTCAGCGCGACGATGTACTGGTCGCCAAGCGCGGTCTTGAGCGTGTCGGACGCGGCCAACTGCACTTCGGTGTTCGGGAAGCGCGCCAACAAGCGGTCGCCGTTGAGTTCGACGTCCTTGAACGCGATCTTTTTCGTCTGCAGGATGCCGAGCACCTTTTCCTTCAGCGCCGCGTCGACGGTCGCGCCGCGGTTCGCCGAAATCTGCACGGCCGGCTGCTGCGGGTAGATGATCGGCAGCGCGTAGACGATGCCAAGCAGCACGATCACGGTGACGAGGATGTAT
Source organism: Rudaea sp. (assembly GCA_035473575.1). Taxonomy (GTDB): domain Bacteria; phylum Pseudomonadota; class Gammaproteobacteria; order Xanthomonadales; family Rhodanobacteraceae; genus Rudaea. The sequence goes on from DATIOA010000036.1 coordinate 14,461, forward strand.
TTCCAGCGTGGAAAGTCGTTCATGTAGGTCACTCGCGCGCCGTGTTCGACACACGGCGAAGATTCTTGTTTTCGGGGATCAAGCGGATTTCAACGTGCCCTTGGGCAACACCATGGAAATCGCCGTCTTCTGCAACTTGACCTTGACATCCGGCGCGATTTCAAGAGTGATGAAACTCTCGCCGATGTCGTCGATGCGCCCGGCCACGCCGCCGTTAGTCACCACCTCGTCACCCTTGGCCAGGGCCGCGATCATGGCCTTGAGTTCCTTCTGCCGCTTGGACTGCGAGCGGAACATGAAGAACATCATCACGACCATGATGCCGATGAAGACGAGGGGCGAGGCAAGTAGGCTCGTCTCGGGGTTCGTACCGCCGGCCGCTGTCTGTGCGTAGGCGTTGGAAATCAGGAAATCCATGGAGTTCTCGCGTTGTCGTCCCGCCGCAAACCGGCGGTCCTGTCAAAAGACTGGGGATTATGCCATGCGGATGCGGGGTATGCACCCGCCCCGGACCTCAGCTAGGTTGGGCCTGCGCCTGATGGAACCCGGCCACGAAGTCCGCCAGCGTGCGCGTGGCGATGGCCTCGCGCAGGCCGCGCATCAAATCCTGGTAGTAGTGCAGGTTGTGGATCGTCGCCAGCATCGGCCCGAGCATTTCGCCGCACTTGTCCAGATGGCGCAGGTAAGCGCGGCTGAAACCGGATGCGCAGGCGTAACAGGCGCAGGCCGCGTCGATGGGCCGCGCGTCGCGCTCGTATTGCGCGTTGCGCAGGCGCAGCACGCCGTTGCGCGTGAAGATGTGCGCGTTGCGCGCATTGCGTGTCGGCATGACGCAGTCGAACATGTCAATGCCGCGCACCACGGCCTCGACGATGTCCTGTGGACGCCCCACTCCCATCAGATAGCGCGGGCGATCCGTGGGCAGCAGCGGCACCGTTTCTTCCAGCGTGCGGTTGCGTTCGGCCTCGGGTTCGCCGACCGCAAGACCACCGACCGCGTAGCCGTCGAAACCGATTTGCAACAGCCCGTGCGCGGACACCTCGCGCCACTGCGGATACGTGCCGCCCTGCACGATGCCGAACAGGGCGTTCGGATTGCGCAATTCGTCGAACGCATGGCGTGAGCGCGCCGCCCAGCGCAGGCTCAGTTCCATCGAATCGCGCACCTGCTTTTCGGTTGCCGGATACGGTGTGCACTCATCGAAGATCATGGCGATGTCGGAATCGAGCACGCGCTGGATGCGCATGGATTCCTCCGGCGACAGGAATACGCGCGAACCGTCCACCGGAGAGGCGAAGCGCACGCCCTCCTCCGTGATCTTGCGCCGCTCCGCCAGCGAGAACACTTGGAAACCGCCGGAATCGGTGAGGATGGGTTTGTTCCAACCGATGAACTTGTGCAGCCCGCCAAACTCGCCGATCACATCCAATCCGGGCCGCAGCCACAAATGGAACGTGTTGCCAAGGATGATCTGCGCACCGGTTTCGGCGATGGAACGCGGCGTCATGCCCTTGACCGATCCATAGGTGCCAACCGGCATGAACGCCGGCGTCTCGATGGTCCCGCGCGGAAACGTCACCCGTGCGCGGCGCGCAGCGCCGTCGCTGGCGAGCAGCTGGAATTGCATCGAACTCATTCGTTGGCGCCTTTCGGCAAAATCAGCATGGCATCTCCGTACGAGAAAAACCGGTAGCGTTCTGCCACCGCATGTCGATAGGCATCGAGCATCAATTCGCGGCCCGCGAACGCCGACACCAACATCAACAAGGTGGATTCGGGCAGGTGGAAATTCGTGATCAGCGCGTCGACGCTGGCGATGCTATAGCCGGGGAAGATGAAAATCTGCGTCTCGCCGGCGAACGGCTGTACCTGCCCGTCGCGCAGCGCGGATTCCAGCGCACGCACCACGGTGGTGCCGACCGCGATCACGCGACCGCCGCGCGCGCGCGCGTGGCGGATCTTTTCCACGAGTTCGGCGCCGACGTTGAGCCACTCGCGGTGCATGGTGTGGTCTTCGACGCGCTCGCTGCGCAGCGGCTGGAACGTGCCGGCGCCGACATGCAAGGTGACGTAGCCGAAGTCGATGCCTTTCGCAGCCAGCGCATCGAGCAGCGGCGCATCGAAATGCAGACCGGCGGTCGGTGCCGCGACCGCGCCAGGCTTTTTGGCATAGACGGTTTGATAGCGTTCGGCGTCGGCGGCTTCGTCGGCACGCGCGATATACGGCGGCAACGGCATGTGGCCCAGACGCAGCAGGAGTTTTTCCAGCGCCTCGGGGCCGGCGTGGCGCAAAGTATAAAATTCTCCTTCGCGACCGAGCACTTCGAACGCGCTGCCATCTTCGAGCCCGCCGTCATCGAGAATGATCCTGCTGCCCGCCTTCGGCTTCTTGCTTACGCCGATCTGCGCGATCGCTTCGTGCGCGCCGGTGACGCGCTCGATCAGGATTTCCACCACGCCGCCGGTTTCCTTCCTGCCGTACAAGCGTGCCGGCAGCACGCGCGTGTCGTTGAACACGAGCAGGTCGCCGTCGCGCAGGAATTCGGCCAAGTCGGTGAAGCGATTGTCGGCGAAGCGTTTCTCCGGCACATCGACGACGAGCAGGCGGCTCGCCGAGCGCTGCGCCAGCGGCGCCTGCGCGATCAATTCCGGCGGAAGCTCATAGTGGAAGTCGGATTTTTTCACCGCGCGATTGTACGCGGCGGGCCTGATCGACGTCAGTTCTCAGAGCCAACCTTTTTGTCTGGCCAGCCGATACGCCTCGATCCGGTTACCCACGCCGAGCTTGCCGATCGCCTCGGACAGATAATTGCGCACGGTGCCCTGCGACAGATGCAGTTGTCCGGCGATGTCGCCGGCGGACAGGCCCTCGCCCGCGAGGCGCAGCACCTGGCGCTCGCGGTCGTTGAGCGGGTCGTCGCCGGACCAGGCTTCGAGCGCGAGCTGCGGATCGATGGCGCGACCGCCGCGATGTACCTTGCGGATCGCCTCGGCGAGTTGCTCGGCCGGCGCGTCCTTGAGCAGGTAGCCGCCGACGCCGGCATCGAGCGCGCGGCGCAGGAATCCCGGGCGCGCAAAAGTCGTCAGGATAATGACCTTGCAACCGATCTCGCGCTCGCGAATGCGCTGCGCCAATTCCAGCCCGGTCAGCTTCGGCATCTCGATGTCGGTGACGACGACATCGGGTCCGTTGCCCTCCGTCGCGGCGCGTTGCGCGAGCAGCCAGGCTTGCTCGCCGTCGGCGGCACAACCGATCACGTCGAGGTCGGATTCGAGCTTGAGCAGCGCGGACAGCGCGCCGCGCACCATCGCCTGGTCTTCGGCGAGCAATACTCTGATCATGCGGGATTCACTTGCTGCCGGTGCAATTCGATCGCGGTGGCGGCGCTGGCTTGTTGCGGCAGGGGCAGGCTGGCCGTAAGCGTGGTGCCGTGTCCGCGCTGCGATTCCACACGCATGTCCGCGCCGATCGCAGCGAGACGCTCGCGCATCCCGCTCAGGCCATTGCCCGGAACGATGTCGCCGCCACGGCCGTTGTCGGCGATACGCAATACCAGATTTCCGCGCACGAGTTCGAGCGTGATGCTGGCGCAGGTCGCGCGCGCATGGCGCTGGATATTCGTCACCGCCTCGCGCACGGTCATGGCGAGCGCGGTTTCGACATCTACCGGGATCGCCACATCGGCCAGTGCGTATTCCAGGCACACGCCATTGGATTCGAGCAGCAATTTCGCCGAGGCCAGTTCCGCGGCAAAACCCGCCGCCCGGATGCCGGTCACCGCGCGGCGCACCTGCGCCAGCGCGTCGCGGGCGACGCGCTCCACGTCGGCCATTTCGCGCCTGGCCGCCGCCGCGTCGCGATCGAACAACTTGTTCGCGAGTTCGGACTTGAGCGTGATCAGCGACAGCGTGTGTCCAAGCAGATCGTGCAGGTCGCGGCCGATGCGTTCGCGTTCGGCGGTCGCGGCCAAACGCCTCACTTCGTCGTGGCTCATGCGCAGTTCCGCCTCGCGTTCGGCCTTGCGCATGAAATTCAGGTTCATGAAACCGATGCAGACGCTGATCAGGGCGCCATTGATCCAGTACACCCAACCATAGCTCAACAGCGCCCATTCGATGCTGTACAGCGTCAGCGCAGCCAACGTAGCCAGTGCCGCGCGTCGTGTGGATCCCGAACACGGGAAATAGGCGCAGGCATAGATGAAGTAACACTGCGCCCCCGGGTTCAGCGGCATCAGGGCCAATCCCAATCCCGCCATGCCCCAGGCGCTCCAGATCACCTGTGCGCGACTGCGGTAGTACACGCGCCAGTAGAGGTAAAGGAACGCCGCGAAGCTTGCCAGCGTCGGCCACAACCAGTGCCGGAACGCGTCGCCGCTCTGGAACATCGGCACGAAGAAAATCCAGATCGTCCACACCAGCATCAGCACTGGCAACCAATGCGCCGGCTTCTTGCCGCCAGCCGTGTGATGGGTATAACGCGTCAGGATGGCGTCGTCGACTGGAGTAAAAATGGACTGCAACATGCCGTACTCCCTGCGATGCGCGCAGATTAGCGCAACTTCAGTGGCTGCGCGCCAGCCAACGCCGCGCGATCGCGAAGCAGATCGCCGTGAACGCCGCCAGCCAAAGCAGGTGCCCCGCCACGTCGCCCGTCGTCGGCTGCCCGGACGTCATCAGCGCGAGTTGTCCCAGGTGCCATGCCGGCCACAGCGGCGCGATCTGCGCGAGGAAATGCGGCAGCATCGCCAGCGGCATCCACAAACCCGAGAGAAACGACATGGGCAGATAGATCAGATTCACGAAAGCCGGTGCTGCCGATGCATTCGCGCGACTGCCGATGATGAGTCCGAGCGCGCACATCGGCAGCGCGCCGCCAATGGAAACCGCGCCCAACGCCAGCCATTGCGCGAACGCAAGGCGCACGTCGCCGAGCGAGTACGCCAGCGCGGCAAGGATCACGTAGATGATGGCCGCACATAGCATTGCCATGGCAAGCTTGGCGAGCAAATACGCGCCCGGCGGCATCGGCGCGACGCGCTTGAGCGCCAGCCAGCCTTTTTCGCGTTCGATCGCCACCGCCACGCCGAAGCCGAACAGGCTGGGCGCCATGACGCCGAACACGCTGTAGGTGGCGAACAAGTATTGCGCGGCGACCGCGTTGCCGTGATTGAGCAGCAGGCCGAACAACACGTAGAACAGCGGCGGGAACATCAGCGTCGGTACCGCGAACGACGGCGTGCGCAGCAAGCGCAGGAATTCGTACCTGGCTTCCATGAGGTAGGCCGGAAACGGACGATAGGCGACTGACGGCCGGATTGAATTTTCGATGATGGCGTTCATTACGCGGCTTCTCTCGTGATCTCGACAAACGCTTCGGCCAAGCCGGCTCGCTGGATTTCCAAGTCCTGCAATTGCGCATCCTGATCGAGCAGGCGGCGCACCACCGCTTCGGCGGTGTCGACAACGATTTCGATGTATCCGCCATCGCGCGCCGCGCTGCGCACGCCAGGCCACTGCGCGATCGCTTGCGCATCCATCGTGCTGATGCAGCGAATTCTCCGCTGCGACACGCGTGCGCGGATTTGCGCCACGGAACCTTCAGCGACGATGCGTCCGCGCGCGAGTACGGCCACGCGATCCGCCAGCGCTTCGGCCTCTTCCAGATAATGCGTGGTCAGCACGATCGCGCAGCCTTCTGCGACCAGCGTGCGGATCGTTTTCCACAGCGTCGAACGCGCGTCGATGTCCAGGCCCGTGGTCGGCTCGTCGAGAAACAGGATTTCGGCGCGGCCGGCGATGGCAAGCGCGAACTGCACGCGCCGCTGCTGACCTCCGGAGAGTTTTCCGTAGCGGCGCTTGAGCAAGGCGCTCACGCCGGCCAGATCGGCGATGTCGGCGACGGTGCGCGGTTGTGGATAGTAGCTGCGAAACAGCGCGATCAATTCGCCGACCTGCAAGGTATCCGGAACCGCGGTCGTCTGCAGCATCGCGCCGATGCGGCGGCGCGCGGAAAGATTCCTGGGTGTTTCGCCGAACAAGCTCGCTTCGCCGGCATCCGCGTCGAGCAGGCCGAGCAGGAGCGAAATCGCGGTGGTCTTGCCGGCGCCGTTCGGCCCGAGCAGGGCCAGCACCTGCCCGCGCCGCACTTGCAGATCCACGCCATCGAGCGCCTGCAACTTGCCGTAACGCTTGCTCGCGCCGCGCAGCCCTGCCACCACGTTGTCGTCCGTCGTCATCACACAGCCCCACCGATGTTGCGGAGAGTTTGCGCGGTGAACGGCCGTACCGTCAGTCGCGCCAGTCAGGACCTGACCGTGACAACTGTCAGTACGGAAACCCGGCAATGTGGCGCATGTGGGGTTCCAAGTGGCCCTAAGAACCATGCTCAAAAGCGGCCCCGTCAGCAGGCCGCTTGCGCGTGGTAAAATGGCACCGGAACAGGGATTTCGCATTCTTTCGACGCGCCGCGAGCGGTGCGTTTCCAACGTTTCTGGAGGTGCAACATGTCCATCATCGCCAAACTCGAAGAACTGCGCCGCAACGCGGGCAAGGTCCGCAGCCAGGGTCTGCAGGATGCCACCATCGAACGCATGGCCGCGCAGTTTCCGGAACTGGCCGAAGCCGTCGACGACGCGCTCATCGCACAACGCGAGCTGGCCGCGGAATTCCCCGACTTGATGAAGCTCGACGAAGCAGCGCAACTGGCGCGCGTGCAATCGGATTTCGTGAATTTCTACGCCGACGACGCGGTGAATCCGTATGTCGCGCTGGCCGCGCGCGGACCGTGGGTCGTCACCCTCAAGGGCGCGGTGCTCCACGATTCCGGCGGTTACGGCATGCTCGGTTTCGGACATACGCCGAAAGCCATACTCGCGGCGCTGACCAAACCACAGGCGATGGCCAACATCATGACGCCGAGCGTGAGCCAGCTGCGCTTCACGCACGCGTTGAAGTCCAATATCGGCGCCGCGCGCGGCGGTTGCCCGTACACGAAGTTCATGTGCCTGAATTCCGGCTCGGAAAGCGTCTCGCTGGCCTGCCGTATCGCCGATGTCAACGCCAAGCTGATGACGGATGTCGGCGGCAAATACGCCGGCCGCACGATCAAGCGCCTCGCGGTCAAGGGCGCCTTCCACGGCCGCACCGAGCGCCCGGCCGTATATTCGGATTCCTCGCGCAAGGCCTACGTGCAGAACCTTGCCAGCTTCCGCGACGAGAAGAGCCTGATCACGGTCGAGCCGTACAACGTCGAGCAGTTGCGCCAGGTCTTCGCCGACGCCGACAAGAACGGCTGGTTCATCGAAGCGATGTTCCTCGAGCCGGTGATGGGCGAAGGCGATCCGGGTCGTTCGGTCACGCCCGAGTTCTACGCCGCCGCGCGCGAGCTCACGCGCAGCCACGGTTCGCTGTTCCTCGTCGATTCGATCCAGGCCGGCCTGCGCGCGCACGGCGTGCTGTCGATCGTGGATTACCCAGGTTTCGAGAAGCTCGATCCGCCGGACATGGAAACCTATTCCAAGGCCCTGAACGGTGGGCAATATCCTTTGTCGGTGCTGGCGGTGACGGAAAAGACCGCTGCGCTGTACAAGAAGGGCATCTACGGCAACACCATGACCGCCAATCCGCGCGCGCTGGACGTTGCCTGCGCGGCGATCGGCCTGGTCACGCCGGAACTCAAGGCGAACATTCGCGCGCGCGGCGTCGAATTCCTCGACAAGCTCGCCAAGCTCAAGAACGAGTTGCCGGGGCTGATCACCAAGGTACAGGGCACGGGCCTGTTGTTCTCCTGCGAACTGGCACCGGAATTCAAATGCTACGGCGCCGGCAGCACCGAGGAATGGCTGCGCGAACACGGCATCGGCGTAATCCACGGCGGCGTCAATTCGCTGCGCTTCACGCCGACATTCATGGTGACTTCGGCAGAAGTGGACCTCGTCGTCGACAGCGTGAAGCAGGCATTGCTGCATGGTCCGCGCATGGCCAAGGCCGCCTGAAACGCACAACACGCGCTAAACGGACACGTCCGTCGGCGGTTTCCTACAGACACGATTCAGCGTGCTGGCATCATTGTGCGCCGCAGCTACGCACGGCAATATCGCCGGCGTAGACTCCGGCGGCAGCACCGCCACCCTCACCAGGAGATCGCCATGAAGTTCGCCGTTACCTCGCTCGCTTTCGTCCTCGCCGCCGCCGTCGGCTCCGCGTTCGCGGCCGATGCGACGCCCGCCAAACCCATGACCGCCCAGCAGACCAAGATGAGCACCTGCTCCAAGGATGCCCACGCCAAAAGCCTGAAGGGCGACGAATACAAATCGTTCATGAGCACCTGCCTCAAGGGTGGCGAAGCGGCAGCGCCGGCCGCCGCTCCGGCCAAGACCGCGAGTGCCAAGGAAACCCAGCAGGAAAAGATGAAATCCTGCAACGCCGACGCCAAGACCAAGGCCCTGAAAGGCGCCGCACGCAAATCGTTCATGAGCACCTGTCTCAAGGGCGATGCCGCTCCGGCAGCCGCCACGCACTGAATTTCTGCCATTCAACAAGCCAAAACCGGGCCGCGAGGCCCGGTTTTTTTGTGCCTCAGCGGAATCGATCGGTTGCCTCGATCAACTCGTGCGTATTCCCCGCCTCGAACGCCGAATGACCGGCGTCAGGCACGATGCGCAGATCGGCCTCGGGCCAGGCGCGGTGCAGGTCCCACGCGCTGCGCATCGGGCAAACGACGTCGTAGCGGCCCTGCACGATCACGGCGGGGATGTTCTTGAGCTTGTGCGCGTCGAGCAGCAACTGGTCGTCGCGTTCGAAGAAGCCGCCATTGACGAAGTAGTGGCATTCGATGCGCGCGAACGCCAGCGCGAATTCGTCGGCGCCGGTGGACGCGATGTAATCCGGATTCTGGTGCAGGTAGCTGGTGGCGCCTTCCCAGGTCGACCAGACCTTGGCCGCGGCCAATCGGATCGCAACATCCGGATTCGTCAGGCGCCGGTGGTAGGCTGCGATCAAATCGCCGCGTTCGTCGGGCGGGATGTGATCGACATAGGCTTCCCATGCATCCGGATAGATTGCGTCGCAACCCTTTTGGTAGAACCATTCCAGTTCCCAACGGCGCAACAGGAAGATGCCGCGCAGCACGAGTTCGGTTACGCGCTGCGGGTGTGATTGCGCGTAGGCCAGCGCGAGCGTGGAACCCCACGACCCGCCGAACACCTGCCAGCGCTCCAGCGCCAGGTACTCGCGCAGGCGCTCCATGTCGGCGACCAGATCCCGGGTCGTGTTGTTGGTGAGTTCGGCGTGTGGCGTGGAGCGCCCGCTGCCGCGCTGGTCGAACAGCACGATGCGGTAATGCGCGGGATCGAAGAAGCGCCGGCTGTTGGCATTGCAGCCCGCACCGGGTCCGCCATGCACGAATAGCACCGGCTTGCCGCGCGGATTTCCGCACTGCTCGTAGTAGATCGTGTGTAGCGGCGATACGGCCAGCCGACCGCTGTCGAACGGCTCGATTTCGGGATACAGCGTGCGGCGGCCGGCGGACATCAATCACCTCAAAACGCGAACGGCGCCAAAGGCGCCGTCCATGTGGAAATCCGATGGTCGGGGCGGCGGGATTTGAACCCACGACCCCCTGCCCCCCAGGCAGATGCGCTACCAGGCTGCGCTACGCCCCGACTCAAGCAGATTATACGCGATCAGCGCCGAAGTATTTGCAGCACTTCTTCCAGTTCCATGCGCACCTGGCGCACGATCTGGTTGGAGATGCTCACTTCCATGCGCGCCTGCTGGCCTTCCAGGCGTGCGCGCGCGCCAGTGATGGTGAAGCCCTGATCGTACAGCAGCGAGCGTATCTGCCGGATCATCAGCACGTCGTGGCGCTGGTAGTAGCGGCGGTTGCCGCGGCGTTTGACCGGCTTGAGATTCGGGAATTCCTGTTCCCAATAGCGCAACACGTGCGGCTTGACGCCGCACAGTTCGCTGACTTCGCCGATGGTGAAATAGCGTTTCGCCGGGATGACCGGCAATTCGCTATTGCTGCCCTGATCCAGCATAGGATTCGACCCGGATTTTCAGCTTGTGCCCTGGGCGAAACGTGACCACGCGGCGGGCGGAAATCGGAATTTCCTCGCCCGTCTTGGGGTTTCGCCCCGGACGCTGGTTTTTCTGACGCAGGTCGAAATTGCCGAATCCCGACAGTTTCACCTGCTCCCCTTTTTCGAGCGCATCGCGAATGGCATCGAAGAAAGCATCGACGAATTCCTTGGCTTCGCGCTTGTTAAGGCCGACGTCGGCAAACAACCGCTCGGCCATCTCCGCCTTGGTCAACGCCATGCTACCCCCTAAGCTTTGCCTGGCACCGACTTTCCAGTGCCGCAACCGCCTTTGCCACACAACGATCCGCGTCTTCGACCGTAAGAGTGCGGTAATCGTCCTGCAAAATCAAGCCTATAGCGAGACTTTTTGCACCAGAACCGAGATTCTGGCCAGAGTATTGGTCAAAAACAATGACTTCCGTCAGATATTGCCCCACCGCTTCGCGCACGCAGGATTCGATCGTCGCGTAGCTGGCGGACTCGGGAACCACCACCGCGATGTCGCGGCGCAACATGGGAAAGGCCGAAATCGGCTTCGCCCGCGGCACGGTGCCAGCGGCAAGCACAGACAAATCCGCCTCGAACACGTAAACGTCGCTGTCCACATCCAGCAACTTGGCCAGGCGTGGATGCAGGGCGCCAACCACGCCGGAAGGATTGCCGTCCATCAACATTCTGGCGCTGCGTCCCGGATGCAGCCACGGCTCCGGTGCGGGTTCGAACGCGATCGTGCGGACGCTCCCGCCCAATGCGGCGAGTGTTTCCAGATCGGCCTTGAGATCGAAGAAATCCACTTCGCGCTTGTCCGTGGCCCAGCCTTCCGGCAAGGCACGACCGCAGGCGACCGCCGCCAATCGCGGCGACTGTCGCAACTCGCCGCCGGCGTGAAAAACGAGACCGGTTTCGAACAGGCGTACGCGCTCTTGCTGGCGATTGCGGTTGTATTTCAGCGCCTCGACGAGTCCGGGCAGCAACGACGTACGCATGACGGCAAGGTCGGTGCTCAGCGGATTCGCCAAGGCGACGGCGCCGTCCGCCAACGACCAGCGTTCGAGCAGATCACGGGCGACGAAACTCATGCACACCGCCTCGCGATAGCCGCGCGCAGCGAGCTGGTCTCGCCACCGCGCACGGGAAACTTCCGCTTCCGGTGCAAGTTGCAGGCGCAGTTCACCGCTCGGCGCATGCGTAGGCACTCGATCGTAGCCATGGATGCGCGCGACTTCCTCGATCAGGTCTTCCTCGATCGTGATGTCGAAACGGCGCGACGGCGCTGTTACTTGCCAGCCCTCCGCGATTTTCTCCACGCCCATGTCGAGTTTGCCGAGGATGCGTCCGACTTCCGCATCGGCGATGGCGATTCCGAGCACACGCGCCAGGCGCGCTCGGCGCAACGTCACTGTCGCCGATTTCGGCAATGCATCCGCAAGCAGGGACTCGGTGATCGGGCCCGGCTTGCCGCCGCAAATATCCAGGATGAGTCGCGTGGCGCGTTCCATCGCCAGGCGCGGCAACTCCGGATCGACGCCGCGCTCGAAACGGTGCGAGGCGTCGGTGTGCAGGCCGAGCTTGCGTGCGCGGCCCATGATCGCGGCCGGCGCGAAGTGCGCCGCTTCGAGGAAAATGTCGCGCGTGGCGTCGACGACGCGCGAATCGAACCCGCCCATGATGCCGGCGAGGCCAAGCGTGTTGCTGGCGTCGGCGATGACGAGGAAATCCGGCGCGAGCGCGTGCTCGTTGCCGTCGAGCAATTTCACTTTTTCGCCGGCGCGTGCATGACGCACGTGAACCGCACCGTCGAGCCTGGCCATGTCGTAGGCATGCATGGGCTGGCCAAGTTCCAGCATCACGTACTGGGTGACGTCGACGATCGCGCTGATCGGGCGGATGCCGCTGCGGCGCAGGCGCTCGGCCAGCCACAGCGGCGACTTCGCGGCGGCATTCACGCCGTCGATGACGCGGCCCACGTAGCGAGGGCAATCCGCACCGGCATCCAGCTTCACTTCGCGCTTCGCGTCGGATATTGCGGCGACCGGTGCGGTTGACGGTTCGTTCACCGCCGTGTCGAACAACGCGGCGACGTCGTGAGCGAGGCCGCGCAAGCCCAGGCAATCGGGCCGGTTCGGCGTGAGTTTCAATTCGATGCGCGCATCGGGCAACGCGAGATATTCGGCCAGCGCCTTGCCGACCGGCGCGTCGGCCGGCAATTCGAGCAGACCCGAGGCGTCGGCATCAAGCGCGAGTTCCTTGGCCGAGCACAGCATGCCGTTCGACTCGACTCCGCGCAGTGCCGCCTTCTTGATTTCGACACCGTTCGGCAGTTTCGCGCCGATCGAGGCCAGCGGCGCCTTGAGCCCGACGCGTGCATTCGGCGCGCCGCAGACGATCTGCAACGGCGCACCCTTGCCGATGGATACCTGGCACACGCGCAGCTTGTCCGCATTCGCATGCGACGCGCATTCGACGATCTCGCCGACAACGACGCCATCGAGGCCAACGCCGAGTGCATCGACCGCCTCGACTTCCAACCCGGCCATGGTCAGGCGTCGGCACAATTCGTCGCGGTCGACGGGCGGATTGACGAGGCTTCTCAGCCAATTTTCGCTGAACTTCATGCCCGCCCTCAACCAAACTGCCGCAGGAAACGCACGTCGTTCTCGAAGAACGCGCGCAGGTCGGTCACGCCGTAGCGCAGCATGGCGAAGCGCTCCACGCCGAGACCGAACGCGAAGCCTGTATACTTTTCCGCATCGATGCCGCATTCGCGCAGCACGTTCGGATGCACCATTCCGCAGCCGAGCACTTCGAGCCAGCGTTTGGAACCATCGGATTGATCCCAGCGAATGTCTACTTCCGCGGACGGCTCGGTGAACGGGAAATAGCTCGGCCGGAAGCGCATCTCGAAATCGCGCTCGAAGAACGCGCGCACGAATTCCGCCAGCGTTCCTTTCAGGTCCGCAAAGCTTGATGTTTCGTCAACGAGCAGGCCTTCGACTTGATGGAACATGGGGCTGTGGGTCTGATCCGAATCGCTGCGGTAGACCTTGCCCGGCGCGATGATTCGCAGCGGCGGCTTTGTCTGGCGCATGGCGCGGATCTGCACCGGCGAGGTGTGCGTCCGCAGCAGCCTGCCATCGGGAAAATAGAAAGTGTCGTGCATCGCGCGCGCGGGATGATGCGCGGGGAAATTCAGCGCCTCGAAGTTGTGGTAGTCGTCTTCGATCTCGGGGCCATCCGCCTGCGCGTATCCCAGGCGAGAGAAGATGTCGATGATGCGTTCGAGCGTGCGCGTGACCGGATGGATGCTGCCGAGGTCTGTGTTGCGCCCGGGCAGCGTGATGTCGATTTTCTCGCCGGCGAGGCGCGCGTCGAAGGCGGCGTTTTCCAGCACCGACTTGCGCTGCGCGATGGCGTCCTGCAGGCGTTCCTTGGCGCGATTGACGAGTGCGCCCTGCGCCTTGCGTTCGTCTGGTGGCAGCTTGCCGAGCGCCTTGAGTTGTTCCGTGATCAGGCCGCTCTTGCCGAGCAGCGCAACGCGCAAGGATTCGAGCGCATCGAGCGACGCTGCCGATCCAACCTGCGTCAGCGCCTGTTCGATTTGCGCATCCAGTTCCATCGTGCACTTTTCCACAATTGCAAAAACAAAGGGGAGCAAGGCGTCCGCCCGCTCCCCTTGCGATCACGCGAAGGTAATGCGTGGCCTTATGCGGCGAGTGCGCCCTTGGCTTTCTCTGCCAGCGCGTTGAACGCCTTGATGTCGTGCACGGCGATGTCGGCCAGCACCTTGCGGTCGACCGTGATGCCGGCCTTCTTCAGGCCGTTCATCAGGCGGCTGTAGGACAGGCCAAACTGGCGCGCACCGGCGTTGATGCGCACGATCCACAGGGCGCGGAACTGGCGCTTCTTCTGCTTGCGGCCGATGTAGGCGTATTGACCCGCCTTGATGACCGCCTGCTTGGCGACGCGGAAGACCTTGCGGCGGGCGTTGTAGTAGCCCTTCGCGCGGGACAGGATTTTCTTGTGCCGACGGCGTGCGACGACACCACGTTTTACTCGTGCCATGGTTCGTCTCCTTTATGCGTACGGCAACATGCGGGCAATGCGGCCGGAATCTTCCTTCCGCACGATGTTCGGTCCGCGCAGATTGCGCTTGCGCTTGGTCGACTTCTTGGTGAGGATGTGGCTCTTGAAGGCGTGGCCGGCCTTGAACTTGCCGGACGCTGTCTTGCGGAACCGCTTGGCAGCGGCCCGATTGGTCTTGATCTTGGGCATGACCCAACTCCTTAGTCGTGTTTTAGTACTGAACCGAGCGATTCGCGCGCGGCGAATGCTTTCCGTCCTGCTCGATCCTGCTTGTAAGCCCACGCTTGCGCACGGGCGGGTTCCAAAATCGTTCCGACAAAAAAGCCGGAATGCCACAAATACTACTTCTTTTTCGGCGCCACCATCATCACCATCTGACGGCCTTCGAAGCGCGGGAAACTCTCGATCGCCGCTTCGTTGACGATGTCGGACTGGATGCGCTTGACCATCTGCTCGCCCAGTTCCGTATGCGCCATTTCGCGGCCCTTGAAGCGGACCACGATCTTTACCTTGTCGCCCTCTTCGAGAAAGCGCCGCAGGTTGCGCAGCTTCACGTTGTAATCGCCATCTTCGGTCGAGGGCCGGAACTTCAGTTCCTTGATCTCGACCTGCTTGGTCTTGCGCTTGGCCGCATGCGCCTTCTTTTGCATCTCGAACTTGAACTTGCCGAAATCCATGATGCGGCAAACCGGCGGATCGGCAGTCGGCTGGATCTCCACCAGATCGAGACCCGCATCCTGCGCCATGCTCAGTGCCGCATCGCGTTCGAGTACGCCGACTTGCTCACCATCGGCGCCGATGACGCGCACCCGCGGAACACGAATCTCCGTATTCTTGCGGTTAGACTTTTCAGTGGCGATAACTAACCCTCCAAAATACCTGTTGAATCAATGATTTGTGCCAAGCGTTCAGGCGGCGCCAAGCACACGCAATTCGGGGCGCGAATTCTAGCGGCAATCGCGCGTCCGTGCAACACGAATCCTTGATTTACAAGGATTTGCAACGCCTACTTGCCGCTGCGCAAGCGTGCGACAAAGGCGTCGAGCGGCATTGAGCCCAGGTCCTCTCCGACGCGCGTGCGCACCGCGACCTGGCCCGCCTCTTTCTCACGATCGCCGATCACCAGCAGGTACGGCACTTTCTGCAGCGTGTGTTCGCGGATTTTGTAGCCGATCTTCTCGTTGCGCGTGTCGGCTTCGACGCGGAAATCCTGCTTTTGCAGTGCCGCGACAATGTCGGCGACGTAATCCGCCTGCGCATCGGTGATGTTCATGACCACGGCCTGGATCGGCGCCAGCCAGACCGGGAGGTTGCCGGCGTGATGCTCGATCAGGATGCCGATGAAGCGCTCCATCGAGCCGACGATGGCCCGATGCAGCATGACCGGCGTATGCCGCTGCGAATCCTCGCCAACATACTCAGCGCCAAGGCGCCCCGGCATGGAAAAGTCCACCTGCATGGTGCCGAGTTGCCAGGTGCGGCCGATCGCGTCCTTGAGGTGATACTCGATTTTCGGGCCATAGAACGCGCCCTCGCCCGGCAGTTCCTGCCACTCCACTCCGGCCGCACGCAGGGCCGAGCGCAAGGCGTTCTCGGCCTTGTCCCAGGTTGCGTCGTCGCCCAAACGCGGCGTCGGACGCAGCGCGATCTTGAGCTGCACGTCTGCAAAACCGAAATCCGCGTACACCTTCATCGCCTGGGCGTGGAACGCCGTGACCTCCGGTTCGATCTGGTCCTCGGTGCAGAAGATGTGGCCGTCGTCCTGGGTGAATCCGCGCACGCGCAAGATGCCGTGCAGCGCACCAGACGGTTCGTTGCGATGGCAGCCGCCAAATTCGCCATAGCGGATCGGCAGGTCGCGATAGCTGTGCAGGCCATGGTTGTAGATCTGCACATGCCCGGGGCAATTCATCGGCTTGAGCGCGTACGTGCGCTTCTCCGATTCGGTGAAGAACATGTTGTCCTTGTAGTTGTCCCAGTGGCCGGACTTCTTCCACAACGTGACGTCCAGCACCTGTGGCGCCTTCACCTCGCCGTAGCCGGTGTCGCGGTAGACGCGGCGCATGTACTGTTCGACCACCTGCCAGATCGACCAGCCCTTGGGATGCCAGAAGATCAGGCCCGGGGCCTCTTCCTGCAGATGGAACAGGTCGAGCTGCTTGGCCAGCTTGCGATGGTCGCGCTTCTCGGCCTCTTCGAGCTGGGTCAAATACGATTTCAAATCCTTGTCGTTGAGCCAAGCCGTGCCGTAAACGCGCTGGAGCATTTCGTTGTTCGAGTCGCCGCGCCAGTACGCGCCGGCCACCTTCATCAGCTTGAACGCGCGCAGTTTGTTCGTGTTCGGCACGTGCGGGCCGCGGCACAGGTCCACCCACTCGCCTTGACCGTACAGCGAGATTTCCTCGCCGGGCGGGATGATCTCGTCGATGATCTGCGCCTTGTAGACCTCGCCCTTGTCCTTGAAGAACCTGATCGCGTCGTCCTTCGGCATCACGCGGCGTTCGACCGGCAGGCTTTCCGCGACGATCTTTTTCATCTCGGCTTCGATCTTGTCGAGGTCTTCCGGCGTGAACGGCGTCTTGCGCGCGAAGTCGTAATAGAAACCATTTTCGACGACCGGGCCGATCGTGACCTGCGTGTCCGGAAACAGCCGCTGCGTCGCCTGCGCGAGCAGGTGCGCGGTGGAATGGCGCAGGATGTCCAGCGCCTCGGGACTTTTTTCCGTGATGATGGCGAGGCTCGCGTCATGGTCGATGCGAAAACTCGTATCGACCAGCTTGTCGTCGACCTTGCCGGCCAGCGCGGCCTTGGCGAGGCCTGCGCCGATCGAGGCGGCAACGTCCGCCACCGTCACCGGATTTTCGAATTGGCGCTGGCTGCCGTCGGGGAGAGTGATACTGATCATTTCGAATTTCCTGTTTGCTCGTCACTCCGGCATGGAATGCCGGAGCCCAGGAGCCATGGATGGCAAGCTATCGAATTCGGTTCGGCGTCCCTGCCATCTGGATTCCGGCAATCCCTGCCGGAATGACGTTGTTCAAAACCGCAAGGCAATAAAAAAGGGCGCACCGCGCCCCCTTTCAAGAAATGCGTATGCGTCGAGGTTACTCTTTGGCTGTCCTAGTCGACATGTCGCACCCTCGACGGCGGTTGCCCGCGCGCCACCTCAGCGTGGTTCCAAGGGATTTTCCCACGTCGCGCCGACGCTTTCAATCGCACCATGACCTTCGGCCATGACACGCATTGGGCTGGCCGCTATGCTCGCGAACCATTGTTTCCACGCTTTCGGAGCCGCTCATGCGTCTGTTCGTCCAGGGATTGTTTTTAACCGCTTGCCTGGCCTGCCCGCCCTGCGCTGCGGTGGCCGACGACCATTTCGCCCGCGATCCGCAACAGCCGGTCGATCAGGCCTATACGGCGAAGATCGCCAAGTACACGACGCAGGCTGACTTCAACTCGCCGCTGACCGACTACCTGCCGGCATCGAACAACGTGCCGACGCCGGAAAAAGTGCTCGGCGATGTTTCCGGCGCGCCGAACATGTTGCCGTATGCGGAAGACGTCTACCGCTACTTCCGCCTGCTGGAAAAATCCAGCCCGCGCGTGAAAGTCTTCACGATCGGACACACCGAGGAAGGCCGCGAGATGATCGCGGTGGCGGTCGCCGACGCAGCGCTGATCAAGGACCTGGATGCGAACAAGGCACGCCTTGCGCAACTGGCCGATCCACGCACGCTCGGCATGGACAACGCCAAAGCTGCGGCCATCGTCAAGCAGACGACGCCGGTCTACTACATCACCGCGACCATCCATTCCACCGAGACGGGCTCACCAACTTCGGTGATGGAGCTCGCTTATCGCCTCGCCGTGGACGACGCGCCGTACATCCAGTACATCCGCAGCCACGTGATCACGCTGATCACGCCGGTGGTCGAGGTCGACGGCCGCGACCGCATGGTGGACCTGTACAAATGGCATCGCGCACATCCAAACGACAACTATCCGCCCCTGATTTATTGGGGCCATTACGTCGCCCACGACAACAACCGCGACGCGATGGGCGTGACGCTGGACCTGACGAAGAACGTGCTCGACACCTACGTCGGCTGGCACGCGCAGGTGCTGCACGACCTGCACGAATCGGTGCCTTTCCTGTACGACAACACCGTCGGCGACGGTCCCTACAACGCATGGATCGATCCGATCCTGAATTCCGAATGGCAGCAGCTTGGCTGGAACAATGTCGAGCAGATGACCCAATTCGGCATGCCGGGTGTCTACACCCACGGCAACTTCGACACCTGGAGTCCCGGGTATCTCATGTTCATCGCCGCCATGCACAACGGCATCAGCCGCCTGTACGAGACATTCGGCAATGATGGCGCCGACACGGTCGAGCGCATCCTCGATCCGGACGAATACGCGCGCACCTGGTACAAGCCCAATCCGCCGT
The DNA here is from genome assembly GCA_035473575.1 of Rudaea sp. Classification (GTDB taxonomy): domain Bacteria; phylum Pseudomonadota; class Gammaproteobacteria; order Xanthomonadales; family Rhodanobacteraceae; genus Rudaea. Next base: position 33,082 of record DATIOA010000036.1, read on the forward strand.
TGCCGAAGGTGCTGTGGTCGCAGCGCGACAACAACAACTACACGCAGACCGGATTGCTGACCGCGCTCGATTACTTCGCGCAGAACGGCCAGAAATACCTGACCAATTTCTGGGTAAAGTCCAAAAACTCGATCGAAAAACCGCAGTTCGCCGGACCGGCTGCTTATGTTCTACCGGCAGACGACACGCATCCCGGCGCACAGGCGGAACTGCTGCGCGTGCTGGCGAAACAGCACGTTGAACTCAGCCGCGCCGATGCCGCTTTCAGCGCGCTGGCGCCTGCGCCAGCCGACGCGAAACCGGCCAAGGACAAGCAGCCGATCGAGCCGCCGCAAGCCAAGACCGCGGCACGCAACTTCCCCGCCGGTAGCTGGATCGTGCGCATGGATCAGCCCTATTCGCGCATCGCCGACACCCTGCTCGACCGCCAGTATTGGGCGCCGGACGATCCGCAGAAACATCCCTACGACGACACCGGCTGGTCGTTTGGCGACCTGTTCGGCACGACCGTCGTGCGCATCGCCGATCCGGCGATCCTGAAAGTGCCGATGGTCCGCGCCGATGCGCCAGCGCAACCGACATTCAGCGTGGCCGGACTTGGCGTGAACGGCAAGCTGCCGCGTATCGCGATCCTGCACACCTGGCTGGACACGCAGACGGAAGGCTGGTGGCGCATGGCGCTGGACAAGCTCGGCGTGAAGTACGACTACATAAGCACGCAAACCGTGGCACGCGAGAAGAATCTGCACGGCAAGTACGACGTCATCCTGTTCGGACCGATCGGCGGCGCCAGCGCCCAGGACATCGTCGACGGCCTGCCGATGTACGGCAATCCGTTGCCGTGGCAGAAGACCGCGTTGACGCCGAACCTCGGCCGCATCGATTCGACGCCCGACATTCGCCCAGGTTTGGGCCAGGAAGGCCTGGCCAACCTCAAGCGCTTCGTCGCCGACGGCGGCCTCTTGATTACCAGCGAGGACACGGCGAAATTCGCCATCGACGTCGGCCTTGCGCCGGGCGTTTCGGTGACGCCGCACGGCAACGTGCGCGTGGTCGGTAGTGTGCTGCGCGCCGACGTCGTCGACAAGGCCAATCCGGTTGCGCGCGGATATGATGCGTCGTTCGCGATGTACAGTGCGCATGGCCTGTCCTTCGAGGTCAGCAATCTCGTCGGCGGCGACAAGGATTTGCCGCGCGCTGACAAGTTTTCGCGCCCGACCGGCCGCGGCGGCCCGCACGATGCCGACATTCCCGAAGGCCGCGCGTACGCTGACCCGCCGCCGCTGCCCGAGGCCAAACCCTGGCAGGCGTTGCCGCTGAATGTCGAACAGGAACGCAACAATCCGCTGGTGATCCCCGCGTCGGACCGGCCCGAGGTGATCGTGCGCTGGGCCGACGCGAACGACCTGTTGATCTCGGGTCTGCTCGAACACGGTGATGCGATGGCGCAACGCGCGGCGGTAGTGCAGGCGCACTACGGCCGCGGCCACGTGCTGTTGTTCGCGAACAATCCGCTGTGGCGCGGTGAGACGATCGGAAGTTATGCATTGGTGCTGAATGCATTGACCGCGGCAGTCAAATAAGCCGTTGCACATTGTCTGGGCATGCGCCGATGCGTATCCTCGACGCATGCCTGATGCAACGATCAAATACGCTGAACGCTTCCGGGGGTTTCTGCCCATTGCCGTCGACGTGGAAACCGGCGGTTTCGATTGCGAGCGCGATGCCTTGCTCGAAATCGCCGCCGTAGTCATCGACATGGATGCGGACGGCATCGTGCGTCCCGCGCCGACCGTGTCCACCCACGTCGAGCCTTTTCCCGGTGCCAACATCGATCCGCGCGCACTGGAGATCACCGGCATCGATCCCACCCATCCATTCCGCGGCGCCTTGCCCGAGCGCGAGGCGCTGGACCTCATTTTCAGGCCGATCCGCAAGGCGCTGCGCGAATACGGCTGCCAACGCGCCATCCTGGTCGGTCACAACGCCGCGTTCGACCTGTCCTTCCTCAACGCCGCGATCCGCCGCACCGCACACAAACGCAGCCCGTTCCATTTGTTCAGCTGCTTCGACACCGCCACCCTCGGCGGCCTCGCCTACGGCCAGACCGTACTCAGCCGCGCGGTGCAGGCCGCCGGCTTCGACTGGAACGCGAGCGAGGCGCACTCGGCCGTTTACGATGCCGAACGCACCGCCTTGTTGTTCTGCGAGATCGTCAATCGCTGGAAGCTTATGAACGCCGCGATGGAGAATGCTTGAAAACGCGGACCGACGGTTCCACCATGGGCGCATGCCAATCTACGAATACGCCGCCGTCGGACGCGGTTGCAGCCACTGTCTGGCACATTTCGACGTAATGCAGAAGCTTGCCGATGCGCCACTGGCGCATTGCCCGCAATGCGGGGCCGCGGTGCGACGCGTGATTTCCGCGCCGAACGTGGCCTCGGGCAATGCGCACGTGCTCAGCGAAGACCACGCCGCCAAACGCGGTTTCACTCAGTATCGCCGCTCCGAAAAGGGCGTGTACGAAAAGGCCTACGGGAAGGGGCCGCGCTACATCCGCGATAAATAAGCTCTGGAATTCGTTGATCGCCGGGAATTTGGACGTCCAAATTGCGTTTGCGGCCCGGTGGCGCTAGGCTCGGACAATGTGCGTGTCCATTCGCCCTGCATTCGCCGCCCGCCTGCTTGCGTTGATGCGATGTCGGAGATCGTGCGCCATGATCGATTCCCGAATTTCCCATGGAGGTGTCGCATGATCTACCAAAGCATTCTCGAAACCATCGGCCGCACACCGATCGTCCGCATCAACCATCTCGTGCCGAAAGGCGTGGACATCTACGTCAAGGTCGAGGCCTTCAACCCGATGTCGTCGGTCAAGGATCGCCTCGCCATCGGCATCATCCTCGATGCCGAAGCGCGCGGCACCCTCAAGCCCGGCCAGACCGTGGTCGAAGCCACGTCCGGCAACACCGGCATCGCGCTGGCGATGGTATGCGCGACGAAGGGTTATCCATTCGTCGCATTCATGAGCGATTCGTTTTCGATCGAGCGGCGCAAGCTCATGCGCGCACTCGGCGCGAAGGTGATCCTCATTCCCGCCGCCGAGCGCGGCACCGGCATGCTCAAGCGCGCCGAAGCTTACGCCGCCAAGCACGGCGCATTCCTGGCGCGCCAGTTCGATAACGAAGCCAATCCCGCCTACCACCGCAGCACGACGGGTCCGGAAATTCTGCAGGATTTCGCCGGCAAGCGCCTGGACTGGTTCGTGACCGGCTGGGGCACCGGCGGCACCCTCACCGGCGCCGGCGAGATGCTCAAGCTGGCGCGACCGTCCATCAAGGTCATCGCCGCCGAGCCGGCCGGTGCGGCGATGCTTTCGGGCAACGAGTGGAAGCCGCACAAGATCCAGGGCTGGACACCGGACCTCGTTCCCGCCGTGCTCAACAAATCCATCGCCGACAGAATCGTCACCGTCGACGACGTCCTTGCCCGCGACACCGCGCGCGCGCTGGCGCAGAAAGAAGGCATCTTCTGCGGAATATCCTCAGGCGCCACGTTCGCCGCCGCGCTGGAAGTGGCGAAACAGGCCAAGCCAGGCGACGTGATCCTCGCCATGCTGCCCGACACCGGCGAGCGTTATCTGTCGACCTTCCTGTTCGAGGGCATCAACGAAGGCACGGATGTGGAGTTGGCGGATTTGTAACCACCCGCGCAGGTGCAGGATTCAAATCCTGCGCCTGCGCCCTCGTGCAATCCCGTAGATGCTCACAAGTAGCCAGGCCAGCTCCATCAAAACTGCCGACAGGTTGAAGGCGTAGAGCAGCGATACCAGAACGAGCAATGCGCCGGCCACATTGAGCAACTGGTATGGCAACGCGTTGCCGTGCAGGCGTCCGGCCTGCAGCAGGAAATACGCGAGCAGGATCAGCACGACGCCGAGCAAACCGATGGCGTCTGGCCAATGCAAATGGATCATGATTTGATTCCGCGCTGTCGCAGCGCTTCGAACAAGACAACGCCGGTCGCGACCGATACGTTGAGGCTCTCGACGCTGCCACGCATCGGAATCTTCGCGAGATAGTCGCAGGATTCGCGCGTGAGCCTGCGCATGCCCTCGCCTTCGCTGCCCAGCACGATGGCGAGCGGACCTTTCAGATCGAGGCTGTAGAAATCCTGCGGCGCGTCACCGGCCAGTCCGACCAGCCACACGCCCTGTTGCTTTAATGCCTTGAGCGTGCGCGCAAGATTTGTCACGGTAAAGAACGCCATGCGGTCAGCCGCGCCGGCCGACGCCTTGCGCACCGTTGGCGTGATGCCGGCCGCCTTGTCCTTGGGTACCACGACCGCGGTGACGACGGCGGCTTCCGCGCTGCGCAGGCAGGCACCGAGGTTGTGCGGATCGGTCACCCCGTCGAGCACGAGCAGCAGCGCTTCGGCGCCTGCCTTTTCGACCAGTGCTGCCAATTCGCTCTCGCTGCGCGGCGGCGGTGTGCGGTAGCGTGCGACCGCGCCTTGGTGCCGCGCGCCGCCGGTCATCTTGTCGAGCGCCGCCTTGTCGCGCGCATGCGGCTTGAGGCCGGCCTCGCGCGCGCGCTCGGACAATTCCTTCAGGCGCGCATTGTGGCTGTCGCCTTCAAAGTAGAGTTCGAGGATGTTGCCGGGATCGTGCGTGAGCGCCGCTTCGATTGCGTGAATGCCGTAGATCAGCTCGCCGCTCATGCGCGCTTTCTCCCGGTATCCTGGGCGAGTTTGAAATCTATCTTGCGATCTTCAAGGCTCGCGCGCAGCACCTGCACGCGCACCGCGTCGCCGAGGCGGAATTTCAAACCGCGCCGCTCACCGGTCAACAGTTTCCGCACCGGATCGAAATGGTAGTAGTCGTTCGGCAACTGCGTGATGTGCACCAGCCCGCTGACTTGCGATTCGGACAGTTCCACGAACAGGCCAAACGAAGTCACGCCGGAAACCACGCCGTCGAATTCGCTGCCGATGTGTTTTTCCATCCACGCGCACTTGTAGCGTTCGTCCACGTCGCGCTCGGCTTCGTCGGCGCGGCGTTCGTTCTGTGAACAGTGCGTCGCGAGGTTGACCATCTCGCCCGGCGAGTACGTGTATTCCGACGGCTTTCCCTTGCTCAACGCGTAGCGGATCGCGCGGTGCACGAGCAGATCTGGATAGCGCCGGATCGGCGAGGTGAAGTGTGCATACGCATCCAGGGCCAGGCCGAAATGCCCGGAATTCTGCGCGCTGTACACAGCCAGCGATTGCGAACGCAACAGCACGGATTGGATCAAGCCGGCATCGACGCGGTCGCGGATCTTCTTCAGCAGGTTGGAAAAATCCTTGGGCTGCACCTGCGCGGCCGGTGGCAGCTTCAGGTGAAACTCGCGCAGGAATTCGAGCAGATCCTCGTATTTGGATTCCGGAGGCGGCGCGTGCACACGGTACAGCGCCGGGATCTTGCGCGGATCGAGGAACTTCGCCGCCTCGACGTTCGCCGCGATCATGCACTCCTCGATCAGCTTGTGCGCGTCGTTGCGCGGCTCGGCGCCGAGCTGCACCACGTCGCCGGCCGTGTCGAGGCGGAATTTCACCTCACGGCTGTCGAAATCGATGGCGCCGCGGCCTTGGCGCGCCTTGGCCAGAATCCGGTAGAGCTGATGCAGATGATCGAGGTGCGGCAGAACGTCGGCCATTTCGGCGCGTGCATCCGCATTCTTTTCACCCAGCGCCTGCCACACGCGCGTGTAGGTCAGGCGTGCGTGCGAGCGCATCACCGCGGCGTAAAACTTCGAGCGCACGACCTCGCCGTCGTGGCCGACGATCATGTCGCAGACCATGCACAGGCGTTCGACTTTCGGATTGAGCGAGCAGATGCCGTTCGACAGCGTCTCCGGCAGCATCGGCACGACGAAACCGGGAAAGTACACGGAAGTCGCGCGCTTCACCGCCTCGTCGTCGAGCGCCGTGCCCGGACGCACGTAATGCGAAACGTCGGCGATCGCGACGACGAGCCGGAACCCCTCCTTCGTCGGCTCGGCAAAAACCGCATCGTCGAAATCGCGCGCATCCTCGCCGTCGATCGTCACCAGCGGCAGCTTGCGCAGGTCCACGCGACCGGCGATTTCCTCGTGCGCGACTTGCGGTTCTACCTGCGCCGCTTCGCGCAAGGTTTCGTCCGGCCAATCGTGTGGCAGGCCATGGCTGGCAATCGCCATCTCCACGATCAGCGACGGCACCAGGCGCTCGCCGAGCACGCTGACGATCTCGCCGATTGGCCCGCGCTGCGCCGTCGGCGGCTGCGTGATTTCGGCGACGACGATCTGGCCCGCGCGCGCACCGCGCTCCTTGCCCGGCGGAATCAGCACGTCCTGGTGCAGACGGCGGTCGTCGGGCGCCACCACGACGATGCCGTTCTCGGTGACGACGCGCCCGACCAGGCGCGACGTGCGGCGTTCAAGCACTTCGGCAATCGCGCCTTGTTTGCGTCCGCGCTGATCGACGCCGACGATGCTGGCGAGCACGCGATCGCCGTGCAGCACCTTGCGCATCTCGTACGGCGAAAGATAGACGTCGTCGCCGCCTGCGTCCGGACGCAGGAAGCCAAACCCTTCGGCGTTGGCGAGAATCGTTCCGGGAATCAGGTCGAGCTTGTTCGCCACACCATAACCGTCGCGGCGATTGCGCAGCAGTTGGCCATCGCGCAGCATCGCGGTCAGGCGCTTGGACAGTGCTTCGAGATCGCGCGGATCGGTCAATCCCAGTTCCTGCGCCAGCACGTCGACCTTCAACAACTCGCCACGTTCGCCCAGCAATTCCATGATCGCCTCGCGACTCGGAATCGGCCGTTCGTAGCGCCGCGCTTCGCGCTCGGCCTGCGGGTCGGCGGGACGCGGCGCTGGCTTGGCCCCGCGTCGCGGTCCGGATTTGGTCGACGTGGATTGCGAACGCGCCGGCAGATCCGGCATCCAGCCCGGCTTTTTTGCTTTCGATTTCGCCTTGGCTTGCGAACCGTGTTTTGATGTCTTGTTCTTCAATTCAATCCTGATTTTCTTGGTTCCCCGCGATCATAGCAGCGCCGCACCATGGACAGCGTATTGCCAGTGCGGGTATCATTCGCGGCCCTGCGCAAGCAGGCTCGCACACCTGCCCAGGTGGCGGAATTGGTAGACGCACTAGTTTCAGGTACTAGCGGGTAAAACCGTGGAGGTTCGAGTCCTCTCCTGGGCACCATTCGAAAGTCTCCCGACTTGACTGCAGCCAGCGCATCCGCCGTAGACGCCCACGACCAGAGCGATTTTCGCGTCGTGGGCATGGTCAGCACGGCGCACATGCTCAACGACATCATGCAGTCGGTGATCCTGGCGCTATACCCGCTGCTCAAGGGCGAATTCGACCTCGGTTTCTTCCAGATCGGCGCGATCACGCTGACGTTCCAGCTCACCGCCTCGCTGCTGCAACCGGTGGTCGGCACGATCACCGACAGGCATCCGTTTCCGCTGCTGCTGCCGATCGGCATGACCTTCACGATGTGCGGCCTGCTGCTGCTGTCGGTGGCGCCGAGCTATCCGCTCGTGTTGCTCGCCGTGGGCCTGATCGGCTGCGGCTCTTCCACGTTTCACCCCGAATCCGCGCGCGTGGCGCGCCTGGCTTCCGGCGGACGTTTTGGCCTCGCGCAATCGCTGTTCCAGATCGGCGGCAACGTCGGTCAGGCATTGGGTCCGCTGCTGGCCGCGTTCCTCGTGTTGCGACACGGCGACGGCACGCGCGGCCATGCCGCCTGGTTCGCGCTGATCGCCCTGCTCGGCATGGTTATCCTGTTGCAGGTCAGCCGCTGGTACAGCGCGCACCTGAGCCAGCGCGCCAAGGCACACCATGTGCTCGCGCCGCAATTTCCGGCCAGCGTCGTGCGCAAGACCATCGGCATCCTGCTCGTGCTGATGTTCTCGAAATTCTTTTACCTCGTGAGCATCAGCAGCTTCTTCACGTTCTACCTGATCCACCAGTTCGGCGTTTCCGAGCACAATGCCGCGAACCTGTTGTCGGTGTTCCTGTTCGCCGTGGCAGCCGGAACCCTGCTCGGCGGCCCCCTCGGCGATCGCATCGGGCGCCGCCGCGTGATCTGGTTTTCCATCCTCGGCTGCGCGCCGTTCACGTTGGTACTGCCCTACGTCGGCCTCGGCGCGACCATGGTCCTGAGCGTCATCATCGGCGTGGTGCTGGCTTCTGCCTTCCCCGCCATCATCGTGTACGCGCAAGACATGCTCACCACCCGCATCGGCATGGTGTCCGGCTTGTTCTACGGCTTCAGCTTTGGCCTGGGCGGAATCGGCGCGGCGGTACTGGGCCTGGTCGCGGACCATTACGGCCTTGTGTTCGTGTACAAGATCTGCGCGTTCCTGCCATTACTGGGCGTGCTGGCACTGTTCCTGCCGGATGTGCGCCCTCCGTCGCACGCGGATTGATGGATCCGCGCCCACATGATTCCAGCATGACAGGCCGGTGCGTCCTTGCACCGGCTGTCCGGGTTTCACTCGTTCGGCGGCACGTCGTCGAAACCGTTGGCAAACAGCACGATTTGATCGCTGTCCGTGGCCGTATTGTCGAGCGTGTTGCTGTCGATCTGACCCAACGGTGGCGTCACGGTTGCGGTGAAGTCGACCATTTGCTCGTTCGTGCCGACGTCCGCAGTGATTGAAAATGTGGCCGATTCGCCCGCGGCAAGGGAAACCGTGGCATCGATGGCACCGCTGCCGCTGGCCGTTGTGCAAGAACCGCTGCCGGTGGCCGTGCACGTCCATGAGCTGAAGTCTGACAAACCCGCGGGAACGGGAACAAGCACGCGTGCATTGGTCGTGGAAGTGGCGCCCGTGTTGCTTGCATTCACGGTGTAAACCACGCTCTGGCCTTCCGGCAGATTCACGCGCTGGTTGCGGGCCGTAACGGCAAGGTCCACATTGGTCGGCGGCGACGTGGCGCAGGAAGGCAGCGAGCTGACCAACTGCACATCATCGAGCCAGTAGCCGGTCTTGGAAACCGTGCTGTCGCTTCCCACGCGCCAACGGAACTGAGCGTTCTGCCCCGAAGCGGACGCCGGCAACAGCGCATCCACATCTTGGTACGTCGCGCTGTTCCCAGACCAGGCTTGCCGTCCGCCCAACGGGTTGGAGCAGCAGGTCGAAACCGTACGCGTATAGCCGCCGGTC
>DATIOA010000037.1:0-15057 GCA_035473575.1 Rudaea sp.
TGCGCGAGGCGGGGAAAATCAAGCGTCGGATGGCGCAGGTCGAGCTGCGCGCGCGCGCGTGATCCGACCGAGTCCGCGCCAACGCGTTCGAGTTCCACGTTGAGTACCGAATACGAGGCGTTGTTGAAGATGATCGCAGTGACGTCGAGCAGTTCGCGCGCCATCGTCCACAGCGACTGGATCGTGTACATGGCCGAGCCGTCGCCGACGAGCGCGAGCACCGGACGCTCCGGGCAGGCGACGGCCGCACCGACGGCATTCGGCAGGCCCTGCCCGATCGCGCCGCCGGTGAGCGTGAGCAGATCGTGGCGCGGCGCGCCCGCGGTCATCACGCCCAGCATCAGGCCGGAGGTGATCGCCTCGTCGACGACGATGGCGTTGTCCGGCAGCAGATGTCCCACCGCCTTGCACACCTTGGCGGCAGTGAGTTTGCCGCGTGGGCGCTGCGGACGCCCGGCAGCTTGCAGCGCAGGCACGGCGTTATCCGCGCCGAGGACATGCACGAGCTTGTCGAGGCTCGCAGCGGCGTCTTGTGCCGGCGTGGCCAGCGTGTGCACGGTGCAGGTATCGGGCACGAGATAACTCTTCTTGCCCGGATAACCGAAGAACGATACCGGCGCCTTGGCATCGACGAGGATCAGATGCTTCACATCGGCGAGCTGCACGCTCGCGAGTTCCGCGAGATAGGCAATGCGCTCGATCGGCGGCAGTCCGGCGCCACGTTCCAGTCGCGTCGGGAAAGTCTCAGCCAGCAGCGTGACATTGGAATGCGCGGCGATGCGCGCGGCGGCCAACAGTGCCTTCTCGCGAGTTGCATTGCCGCCCAACAGCAGCGCGGATTTTCCGCCCGAGCGGATCGCATCGGCGATCGCACGCACGGTCGCATCATCGGCAACCCCGGGCGTCGGCGCGGATGGCGGTGGACACGGCACGCCGCCCTCGCTCCACGACACGTCGGCCGGCAGGATCAGCGTGGCAACCTGGCCGGGCAGTCCGCGCGCAACAGCGATCGCCTCGACTGCGTCGCGGCAAAGGTTCGCCGTCGATTTCGAGGTGCGCACGAATCCGGGCGACACGTTACGCGCGACAGTTTCGATGTCCGATTGCAACTGCGCGTCGTATTGCACGTGATAGGTCGCGTGATCGCCGACGATGTTGAGCACCGGCACCCTGCCCTTGCGCGCGTTGTGCAGGTTGGCCAGGCCATTGCCGAGGCCGCAGCCCAGGTGCAGCAGCGTAGCCGCCGGCTTGCCGGCCATGCGCGCATAGCCGTCGGCCGCACCGGTGGCCACGCCCTCGAACAGCGCGAGCACCGCGCGCAGGCGCGGTTCGCTGTCCAGTGCGGCGACGAAATGCATCTCGGAAGTGCCGGGATTGGAGAAGCACACTTCGATGCCGGCATCGGCCAGGGTTTTCAGCAGGGCTTGGGCGCCGTTGGGCATGGAAAACTCCTGTGAAGAATCAGGTGCGGTCGATGTGGCTGGCATTGATGTCCGCGATGCGCGTGACACCGGCCATGGTCATGGTCAGTTGCAGTTCGCGCTGCAAGGTCGCGAGCAGATCGCGCAGGCCGGCCTCGCCTGCACCGGCCAACGCCCATACCCAGGGCCGGCCAATCAGCACGCCGCGCGCGCCTAGCGCGATGGCCTTGAAGATGTCCGCGCCACTGCGCACGCCGCCGTCGAGCAATACTTCGGCTTGCGCGCCGACGACTTGCGCGATTGCCGGCAGCTTGGAGATCGACGAAGCCGCGCCGTCGAGCTGGCGTCCGCCGTGGTTGGAAACCACGATGCCGTCCGCACCGACATTCACGGCCGCGTGCGCGTCTTCCGCGTCGAGGATGCCCTTGAGCAGCAGCTTGCCTTTCCAGTGCGCGCGCAGCCAGTCGATGTCGCGCCAGGTCACGCGGGTATCGAATTGCGAATTAACCCAGGCCCAGAACGCGGTGAGATCGCGCGCGGCGGGAACCTGCTCGGTCAGGTTGCCGAAATTCAGCGGCCTGCCGCGCAGGGCGACATTCCACAACCAATGTGGACGCGGCAATATCTGTGCCGCCTTGAGCAGTGTCGCGCGCGGACCGCTCGGCCCGATTCCATTGCGCGTATCGCGATGGCGCATGCCGGGAATCGGCAAGTCGATGGTGAACACCAGGGTGCGGCAGCCGGCGGCCCAGGCGCGTTCGAGCAAGGTGAGGATCACGTCGCGATCGCGGATCATGTAGAGCTGGAACCAGAACGCCTTGGCGCTGGCGGCCTGCACTTCCGCGAGTGGACAGATGCCGACCGTGGACAGCGTGAACGGCACGCCCGACGCATTCGCCGCACGCACCGCCTGCGCCTCGCCGCGCCGCGCCATCATGCCCGCCATGCCCACCGGGGCGAGCGCCAGTGGCATCGCGCAATCCTCGCCGGCAAGCGTCGCGCGCGTATCCACATTCTCCACGTTCACCAGCACGCGCTGGCGCAGGCGCAACGCGGCGAGGTCGGCGACATTCGCCGCGAGCGTGATTTCGTCGCCGGCCGCGCCGTCGATGTAGTCGAACAGGAAGCGCGGCAGGCGCCGCTGCGCGAGGCGGCGATAGTCCAGTGCGGTGGCGGGATACCTCAAGCTCATTCGAATTGGTCCTTGCCGGCGATCGAGCGCGCTGCGGCGCGTGCGGTAAGGATACAACCCGGCAGGAAGGTGCCTTCCAGAGAGCGCTTGCCACTGGCGCCGCCGCCGCCGAAACCAGCGGCCTCGCCCACGCAGTAAAGGCCGGGAATCGGTTGGTCGTGGACATCGAGCACGCGGCTTTGCAGGTCGGTGGCGAGTCCCCCCAGGCTTTTGCGCGTGATGAGCTGCATGCGGATCGCGATGAACGGTCCGGCACCGTGCATCTGCAGCGGCGCGGGCTTGCAGGTGCGCAGGCGATCGGGTCCCCATTGCCGCGCATGCAGGATGCGGCGGATCTGGTCGTCGTTTTCCAATTTGTTGCCGTTGGCGAAATTCGCATCGAAGGCGTCGGCGGTGGCCTGCAGCACGACCGGGTCGATATCCAGCGAACAGGTCAGCGCATTCATTTTGTCGGCCAGCCCCGCCAGCGTATCGTCGACAAGGAAGTGCGGACTCTCGCGCTGCATCTGACGCACGAGTCGATGATTGCCGAACAGGGTTTCAAGGAGGAACTGCGGGAACTGTTTGTCACGGATGCGTTGATTGTGTTCGGCGCCGGAGATCGCGAACTCCTTGATCGCGATGCGCCAGTTGAGCAGGTGCCAAGTCCAGGGATTTTCCTGCTCGGCCACGCGCCGGCACAGCCAATGCGTGTCGAAACCGGTGACCAGCGGCTCGGGGCCGATGCGCTCGCCGCGATGATTCAGCCACAACGCGGATTTGCACGGAATCGTCGACAGTCCGTGTCCGTCGAAATGCGGATACGGATGCGGGAAACCGGCGGCATAATTCCACATCTCGCCGGCATGCGTGATGCGCGCGCCGAGTCCCGCCGCGAGATGATGCAGCCTGCCATCGGCGAAGGGATGCGCGCCGTTGAGCATCGTCGCGGGTATGGGTCTGTCCTTGGGCCAGTTCGCGCGCACTTGCGCATGGCTGCCGTTGATGCCGCCCATCGCCAGCACGACGACCGGTGCGTCGATGCGCACCTCGACACCGGTGTGTTCGTCCACCGCTTCCGCTCCAGCGATTCTTCCGGCGCTGCAATCGAGTTGGGTGACGCGATGTCCATGCAGCAGCGTCAGTCGTCCGTCAGCAGCGGCGTGTAGCGCCGCGATCATGCGTCGCGTGAGTTCGCGCGAAGTGCCCCAGACGATGTGGTAGCGCGGCAGGCTGTTGCCGTCGCCGTACAGGCCGCGTTCCACCCAGTTCACCGCAGGCATGAAGCGCACGCCTTCGCGCAGCAGCCAGTCGTGCACCTGCGCGCGTGAATGCTCGACGTAGTGGCGCGCCCATTGCATCGGATACGTGTCGCGCGGATCGAGTTCGCCGAAGCGGATCCAGTCGCGCAGTGCGATTTCCGGCGTGTCGGGGATTTTCATCCGCGCCTGCAGCGGCGTGCCGACGAGGGCCATGCCGCCGAAGGCCCACAGCGCCAATCCGCCGAAGCGCTCTGGCGTATCGCGATCGATGAGCACGACGCGCTGGCCCGCGCGCAAGGATTCGAGCGCGGTGACGATGCCGGCAAGGCCGCCGCCGATGACAAGGACTTCCGATTGCTTCGTCGCCATGCAGCGATTCTGACCGCGCGAACGAGCTTGTCAATTCGCCATCATCAAACCCACGAAAACCATCGCGAGCGAAGACAGGTCGCGTGCCGCCAGCGCGCAGGAACCGGAGCATACTTTTGCGTATGTGAGGATTCCGAGCACTGCCGGCGCGCGAGATGTCAAGCGCAGTAGGTTTTCGGATCAATCAGCCGGCAATTCGACGCCCGCGATCCAACCATTGCCGATCCAGGCCTTGAGCAGGCCCGCGGCGCGCAGCGCGACTTCTTCTTGGCGATGCCAATCGCACAAGACTTCACACATGCGTTCGAACGGCAGGCCGGCAGCGACGACATCGAGCGCCGCCGCCTCGTCGACTTCGAGCTGGCGGTAATGGACTTCGAGTCCTTGCCGCGACACGATCCATGTTTGCGGAAATTCCAGACGCTGCAATTTCGGGCACGCCTGCTCGCGATCACGCACCTGGCGCACCTGCCACACGTTCCACGCGCTGGTGACGAGCCGCACGTGCCGCGGCAGGCGCAGGGTCATCTCGCCCCAACGTTCGAACGGGATGGCGGCGATATCCGCCTCGGCAATGCACTCTTCGTCCGCCGCGTCGAACGACACGCTGATGGCCCAATCGAGCCAGGCCAATTCCGCGAAGGCGGGTGTGTCGCGCCACGGCGCCGCCGTGCGCAGGAATTGCGCAAGATCCTTTCCATACCAGCGCACATTGCGCAGGGTCGATGGCGTCGCCGCGACGTAAGCGTGGAAGATTTCCAACGCAGTGTCGTCGCCAGCGGCGAAGCGCAGGGTGAGGAATTCGTTCTCCAGCGCCTCGACCAGTCGCGCCGAATACGCGTGCACGTACACGCCCACGCGTTCCGCCGCATCGGCCGTGGCGTTACCGACTACGGCATCGAGGATGGCGACATCGCCGCCGAGGACACGGCGCTGGAAATCGTCCTGCAATCGCGTCAGCGCCGTCATGCCGCCGCCCGCAAGATGGGCTCGGCGATGGCGCGTGCGCGGTCGAGTTCGGCGACGAGGTCCGCCAACGGCGGGATGTTGTCGTCGCGTTCGATCATCGTCGACACCGGACCGAAGCGGCGCACCGCGTCGGCATATAGATCCCACACCGGATCGGACACGGGCTGGTCGTGGGTATCGATGACGAGCTTGTTCTGGAACGTGTGCCCGGCCAAATGGAACTGTTGCACGCGGCGGACGGGAATGCCCGCAAGGTATTGGCGTGGATCGAAACCGTGATTGCGGGAACTGACGTGAATGTTGTTGACGTCGAGCAGGATCAGGCAATCGGCGCGCTCGGCAATGGCGGCGAGGAATTCCCACTCGGGCATCGTCGAAGCCTTGAATTCGACATAGCTGGAAACGTTTTCCAGCAAAATACGGCGGCCGAGGACATCCTGCACCTCGCGCACGCGCGCGCTCACGTGCGCGACGCTCTCTTCGGTGTAGGGCAGCGGCAGCAGGTCGTGCAGGTTGCGACCGTGCGCGCCAGTCCAGCACAGGTGATCGGACATCCACGCCGGCTCGATCGCATCGGCGAGTTTCTTCAACGCGGACAGGTAATCGCGATCCAGCGCATCCTGGCTGCCGATCGACAGCGACACGCCGTGCAGCACGACGGGATAGCGTTCGCGCATGCGGCGCAGCCAATCCAGCGGCTTGCCGCCAGGCACCAGGTAATTTTCGGAAATCGCTTCGAGCCAGTCGACGTTGTGCGCGTCGAGCAAGGCCTCGTAGTGATCCGCGCGCAGGCCCAGGCCATAGCCCAGGGCAGGAAATCGCGGATCGGAAATTTTCGTCATCGGAAAATGTCAGCGGCCGGCGCGCATCGGCCGGCCGCCGGATATCATGCAACGATTGCTTACTTGGCCTTGGCTGCTTCCTGCGCGGCTTTGCAGGAGGCCTCGTCCTTCTGCATGGTGAAGCCAGCACCCTTGCACGAGTTCTGGCCCTTGCACGAATTGGCCTTCGACTTGCAAGCGCCCGTGCCCTTGCACGAGGTCGAATGCGTACATTTCACTTGCGCTTGATCGCCGGCGGTGGCGTTGGCGGCGCTGGCGGTGGTGACCGCGAACAGGCCGGCAACGGCAGTGGCGAGCGCGAGACTCTTGATGGCGGAAGCTTTCATGGGAAGTCCTCTGAATGGGTTTGATTGTGGAGTGATCGTCACGCGCTGCCGCCTTTCATGCGAGCGGCGATTCCGCGGACATCTTCAAGACCCGAGAATGCAGCGTCGTCTTTCACCCCGTGCGCATGTTACGCACGCACTGTTAACCTTGTGTGGAAATCCATGCTGCGGCGCGAAAGATTTTCATCGCGCGGCAGGTCAAGTGTGCCCGACGGGACCTGCCGTCCCGCGAACCACGAACCAGCCTCAAGGGGAATTGAATGCTCGCCCGATTGCTGCAATGCCAACAACGAATCATTGACGCCTGCGCGCGCCTGCGCTGGCTTGGCCCGCTGACCTTGCGCCTGGGCTTCGGCTATTTCTGGCTGGAAACCGGCTGGGGCAAGCTGCACAACCTCGACGGCGCGATCGCGCGCTTCGTCGACTGGGGCCTGCCGCTGCCGATGTGGAGCGCACCGTTTTCGGCGGGCGTGGAGTTCCTCGGCGGCGCCCTGCTGATGCTTGGCCTGCTGACGCGTTTCACCTCGCTGGTGATGGCGTTCAACATGGTCGTCGCCATCGCCTTCGTGGCGATCAAGAACGTGTCGGGACTGGACGAATTCGTCGAACTGGACGAATTCCTCTATATCCTGATCTTCTGCTGGCTGTTCCTCGCCGGACCCGGCAAGGCCAGCCTCGATCATCTGATCGCGCAGAGGCTGGGGTTGCGGGAATCGAACGGCTGATCCGCAGTCAGCTTGCGCTCACGCCGCCGGTTGCGTCGTGCAAAGCGCAATCCGCGCCGCATGTTCGAGCAGCCGCGCGCGCTGTTTCCGGGAAAACACGCGCGGCGCGGTATCGGCCACGCACAGGATGTCTTTCTCGCCCAGCGCCGCTGCGGCGATGAAGCGCAACCGGCTCGTCTGCACGGCAGCGCTGGCGGCAAAGCGGCGATCGCGCAGCAAATCCTCGACGACGTCAACGTCGGCCGGCGCATGCAGGCGGCCACAGATCGCAGCGATCGCCGCGACGGCACCGTTCGCATCCGCGTCCTCATCCTCACGTTCCGCCGCGGCAAGGATTCGGCAACGACCATCTTCGATCCTGCAGGCAAAGGCGAACGGCACGCCGCAATCGGCCGCGGTTTCGGCAATCGCGGCATCGAGTTCGGGTTGCGTCTCGCGACTCGGGTTCGCCGGCGGTTCCGACGCCATCGTGGTGTCGCGCATCAGATAGCCTTCGCAAACGGCCATGGTCTCGCCGATGGTGGCGACGACGGCGTCGGCTTCCGGAATTTCCCCGGCTGCAGGTGCCGGCTCTTGCGTACCACCATCGCGCCAGGCGCCGACAACGATGCGCTGATCGCCGCCCGCCGATTTCAAGCGCCGGCAGATGCGCCGGGCCTGATCAAGCGTGGTCGGGGCCAGCACCGAGACGATGACGATATCCGCAGGTTCCTCGTCCAATTCGTCGAGCATACGCCGCGTCTGCGCACGATCGGCGGCGGCATGCGCATCGAAACGATCCAGCCGCAACGCACGCGCAAGCATCTGCCCGACCAACGCGTCGCGCGCGGCGTGCGCCGGCAGGATCACCACGCGGCACGGCTGCATCGGCAATGCCGAAGGGGTTTCGTAACCGTCGCCCGGTTCGACCTGCTCGATCATCCGACGCAGCGACGCAGCCAGCGCATCGCGCTGTTCGGCATCCAGGCGCCGGTCGGCGTAATCGCGTTCGGAAGCGAGCACGATCGGAACGAGCACCTCGTCGTAGAAGCGCGTAAGCGAATTGGCGCCGACGTAGTTCTCGGCGGTTTCGTAGCCGCTGGCAGCGGTGCGCGGGTTGAGCAGCCGCCGGTATACCTGCTCGGATGGCGAGAGCGGCTCCTCCTCGCCGAGCATCACGGCGAGGAATTCCAGGCGCGGAATGTGGCGACCGAGCACGACCAGGCACACCGTCAGCGGCGTGGACAGGAACAGACCAACGGGCCCCCAGATCGTCGCCCAGAATACGGCCGCGACGACAAGCGCGAGCGGCGACACACCGGTACTTGAACCGTACAACCAGGGTTCCAGCACGTTGGCGGTGATCAGTTCCAGCGCGAGGAACACCCCCAAGGTCAGCGCCGGCCCGGCCCACGACGGCGACACGGCGAGCGACAACAGCAGCGGCGGCATCGCGGCGATCCACGAACCGACATAGGGAATGAAGCGCAGCGCGCCGGCCAAGCCCCCCCACAGCAAGGCGTTCGGCACGCCGATGAAATGCAGGCTCGCGGCCAAGGCCGCGCCGTAGATCGCATTCGTCAGCAGTTGCATCCCCAGGTATCGGCGGATGCGGACCGTGCCGTCGTCAATGGCGCGCGCGGTGGTGCCGATGTGGCCGTAGCCGATCAGGCGGATGAAACGCTCCTGCAGATCCACAGACCTGATCGCCATGAAAACGACCAGCAGCGTGACCAGGAATGCCGTGCCGAGCGGACCCATCAGTGGTTCGACGTAGCTGCGCAAGGTCTGGATCGGGGTGTGCACTCCGTTCTCGACGACGCGCACATCCAGCGGCGCGTTGCCCTGCGCGGTCGCATTCTTCGGCGCGGGAGCGGCCTGCTCGGCGGTTTTCCGCAAGTCCTCGGACAGGCTCGTCAACTTGGCCAGTACGCCGTTTCCCGCCGGCATGAGGTCGTGGGCTTTCGTCACCAGATTGCCGCGGTACGAAGGCAGTTGCCCGGCGAGATCCTGCAATTGCCGCGACATCACGAAACCGAATTCGACCAGCGCGGCCAGCACGACGAACAGCAGCACGACGACGGCCGCGGTGCGCCCGATCCAGCGCCCGAGCCAGCGGATCAGCGGTTCGAGCATGAAGGCGAACAGCGCCGAAAGCGCCAACGGCATGAAGACGTCTCGCCCGAAGTACAGCAGGGCGAAGATCGACGCGCCGAGCGCGAGCGCCTGCAATCCCGAGAGCGCCTCGGCCGCCGTGCGCAGACTCTCGGCCAGGCGCGCGTTCCGCACGTGCGAGATGTCTTCGCGATTCGCCGGTTCGCGCCTTTCCATGTCGTCATCCGCCGCCGCGACCGGAATCTTCCGCAGCCGTCTCCGGCGCGGCGTTGGATGGACGTGACGCGTTGGATTGCCGGTCGGCGACGAACCTATCGTATGCACGCAACGCCATCGACACGAACAGGGCCATGCCGGCAGTGCGCCACCAATACCGGGCGGCGGATCCCATGCGCTGGCGCTGCGTGGATACAACCCACACCGCGACCATGCCGCATAAACCGGCGATGGCCACCGAGGTCCACGGCCGCCGCCGCACCATGTCTTCGAGCACGGGCCTGGCCTGCTCCAGCGACCCGTGCAAACGACTCGAACGCCAGCCCGCGCCGCTCGCGTCGGCTACGTCGGCCCACAATGTTTCCCACGTGCCGCCGGATTCCGGCCCGCGCTGGGGATGCCTTGGCCGCGCGTCGGCGAAAGCGACCGCAAGCTCCGTCCGGCTGGCTTCCAGCGAGCGCACCGCAGCGGCCACTGGATCGGTCATGGCGCAGGCTCGTCCGGCGGTGCCGCGCCGCGCGCCTGCCGGAGCAAATCCAGGTCGCGCTGCAATTGCAGGGTCAAGGCTTCGGACATCGGTTGCGGTTTGTTCAGCAGCGCGAACGCGAAACAGACGGCTGCAACGGCAAGACATGCCAGCGGCACCACCCACGCGCGCCAACTCGCCACATTCGATCCATTCGACCACAGCGAAAGCACCACGGCCGTGCTGACCAGACCGATCAGGACGAAGAGCGCCACCAGCGCGAATGCCACGACGCGCCACAGCCAGGAACGCGCGGACACCGTACACTCGGCGCGGATCAGTTCGGCATAACCGAGCGCATGTTCGCCGAGAAGATCCAGATGACGCGCGAGAATCAGTAGGAATCGCAACATGATCGTCAGCGCCTGCCCCTGCCGAGCAGCAATGCCGCGAACGCACCGACCGCGGCTCCGATCAAAACGGCCCGCCCCGGGTTGGCGACGATACGCTCGCGTGCCTGCGCAAGAACCTGCGCAGTGCCGTCGCGCAGGCGCTCGCCGGAGTCAGTCACGGCATCTCTCGCCGTCTGCGTCCGACTGTTCCGCGCACGCCTGGACTTGGGCGACGAGCGGATACTCGCCCGCGTAGCGCGAGAGTCGGTTTCCTCGGCTACCGGCGGCGCGTGCTGCCCGTCGCGTTCGTCCTGTTTGTCCGATGGCATGCGCGGCTCCTCGGATCGCGGCGGGCACGCACGCCCGCCGGAATTCCATTGGCGACGCCGATGACCCGCAGCGTCGCATGGCGGCCCGATGATGGCACAAAATGCGATGCCGCATGCTGAATCGGTACTGCACCGATCGCGGCACGCTGCGCGGATTCGCCGCGCAGCGTGCCCGTGGGGTTCAGTCGCGCTCGAAGCGACTGAAATACGCCTTCGCCGCTTCCGCGCTGCCGCCGGATTTGTCGGCAGGCGCGCCGGCCGGAACCATGATCGGCGCGTGCTTGGCCGATTGCAGGGCCGCGTTCGCCTTGGCCAGTTCGTTCTTCTGCAGGTCGGCGAACTGCTTGGCGACGTCGTCGAGCTCGCGCGTCAACGTGTCGATGCGTGCGAGCTGGTAGTCGGCCGGCTTGCCGTCGTAGGACATGATCGCGCCGTACAGCGTGTCGGCGTGTTCGCGCAGACGTTCCTCGCCGGTGATCGCCCCGCCCTGCTTCGTCGCCACGATCTTTTTGCGGATCTCGTCGGCCTTGTCGCCGAGCTGAGCGAGTTGCTGGCGCAGCGCGTCCTTTTCGCCGAGCTTGGCCGCATTCGCGTCGGCCTGCATGCGCACGGCGCTGAGCTGGTACACGAGATCGCTCATGCGTCCGAACAGCGCGCTTACACGCTGCGCCGCGTCGTACTGCGCCTGGCGGTCGGCGACGCTGTAGTTGGCGCGGCGATCGAGGCCGACATCAAGCTTGGTCTCGAACGTCGCATCGCCCTTGGTCATGCGCACCGTGTAGGTGCCGGGCGGCACGCGCGGACCCTGCGTGGAGTTGAACGCGACCTGCGCCGCCGGCGGCACGCGCGGCGGCTTGGCGCGCATCGGCCAGTAGACGACGTTGATGCCGCGGCGCACATTGGCCGGCAGCGAGTCGATCTCTTCGCCTTTCGCGTCGAGGATGTCGATCTTGAGCTTGCCGAACAGGTGCCGCGATTTCTGGTAGTAGGCGATGCGCGCGCCGTCCTTGGGATTCGGTCCGGTGAAGCTGGCGTCGCCCTCGGACCAGCCGCCGTAAGCGCTGATGCGCTGCTGCGCCGCCTGCACCGGCAGGAAGCCGGCTTCCTCGTTCAGCGCCTGCGCGCTGAGGTTGCGCAGCGGCGTGATGTCGTCGACGATCCAGATGCCGCGGCCGTGCGTGGCCAGCACCAGCGCATCGTCGCGCGGTTGGATGGCGAGATCGCGCACCGCGACGGCGGGGAATTCGCCGCCCTTGAACTGCGCCCAGTGGCCGCCGCCATCGATGGAAATCCACAGGCCGAATTCGGTGCCGGCGAACAGCAGGTTCGAATTGACGATGTCCTGCTTGATCACGTGCACGTAGCCGATAAGGCCTTTCGCATCCTTCGGCGTGACCAGTGGCGTCCATGACTTGCCGTAATCGGTAGTCTTGTAGATGTACGGCGCCATGTCGCCGTAGGTGTGGCGGTCGAACGCGGCGAACGCGGTGCCGGCATCGAACGAACCCGCCTGCACCCACGACACCCACTCGCCTTTCGGCAAATCACGGATGTTGCCCACGACATTGGTCCAGCTCTTGCCGTCGTCGCGCGTGACTTGCAGGTTGCCGTCGTCGGTGCCGACCCAGATGAGTCCGGCCTGCTTCGGCGACTCGCTGATCGAATAGATCGTGGTGTTGGTCTCGGCCGCGGAATTGTCGACGGTGACGCCGCCGGATTCCTCTTGCTTCTGCTTGAGCGGATCGTTCGTGGTCAGATCCGGCGAGATGCGATCCCAGCTCTGGCCGTGGTCGCGCGTGCGAAACAGGAACTGCGCGCCCATGTACAGCGTGCCCTTCTCGTGCGGCGACAGTTCCAGCGGGGTATTCCAGTTCCAGCGCAGCTTCTCGTTGTAGCCAGCGCGCGGCTGGATGTCGCGCGCCTGATGCGTGTGGCGGTTGACGCGGATGATCGCGCCGCCCTGGGTTTCGGCGTAGAGGTAATCCGCGTCGGCCGGATCGGAGAACATGAAGAAGCCGTCGCCGCCGCACATGTTTTCCCACTGCGCGTTGGCGATGCCGCCCGGATACGCCGAAGCGCCGACCCAGCAGGCGTTGTCCTGCAGGCCGCCGTAGACGTTGTACGGATCAGCGCCGTCGACGCTGACGTGATAGAACTGCGACACCGGCAGGTTGTTCTGTTTCCACCACTTGTTGGCGCCGTCGAACGACTGCCACAGGCCGCCGTCGTCGCCGACGTAGACATGCTGCGTGTCGCGCGGATCGATCCACACCACGTGCGAGTCGCCGTGGGTGCCGCCGGCGACATTGGCGAAGCTCTTGCCGCCGTCCAGGCTCTGGATCAGGTTGAGGTCGGGCTTGAACACGCGATCCGGATTCTTCGGATCGACGATCAGGCTGGCGAAGTAGAACGGGCGCCAGACCATGAGCTGGCTCTTGTCGCGCTTGTCCCAGGTCTTGCCGCCGTCGTCGGAACGGAACAGCGCCGAGTCGGTGGACTCGACGAACGCATAGACGACGTTTGAATTCGACGGTGCCACCGTGACCGCGATGCGGCCGAAGGGTTTCTCCGGAAAGCCCTTGTTCGCGGCGGACGTGACTTGCGTCCAACTCGCGCCACCGTCGCTGGAACGGAACAGGCCGCTGTCGGATTTCGCAGTCGGCGATTCGCCGCCGGAACGGAAGGACCAGCCCTTGCGGCGAAAATCCCACATGCCGGCGAACATTACGTTTGGATTGCCCGCATCCATGCTGATCGAGGCGCAGCCGGTCGAGAGATTGCCGCCCTTGAGGATCAGGCTCCAGTGCGCGCCGCCGTCGATCGTCTTGTACAGGCCGCGATCGGCCGAATCGCTCCACAGCTTGCCGGGTACGCAGGCATAGACGATGTTGCCATTCTTCGGGTCGACGATGATTTTCGCGATGCGCTCGGAATTCGGCAGGCCCATGTTCTTCCAAGTGTCGCCGCCGTCGGTGGATTTGTAGATGCCGTTGCCGACGGAGGTCGAATTGCGCGTCCACGCCTCGCCGGTGCCAACCCAGATCGTGTCGTGGTTGCCCGGATCGACCGTGATCGCACCGATCGATTGCACCGGCTCGCGGTCAAACACCGGCTTGAACGTGGTGCCGCCGTCGGTGGACTTCCACACGCCGCCGGTCGCCGCGCCGACGTAGAGCGTGGTCTTGCCGTCCTTTTCATCGACCGCGTCGAGCGCGGCGATGCGGCCGCTCATCGTGGCCGAGCCGATGTTGCGCATGTTCAATCCGGAAATCGCGCCGGCATCGAAACGCGACCAGTCGGTCTTGTCCGCCGCGTTGGCGCTGGCGGCACACAGGCATGCCGAAGCAATGGCCGCGGCGAGATGACGATGGATACTTTTCATGGTCGGTCTCCTCGCTCAGTGGCCGGATTTCGGCGTGGCGGATTTCGGAGTGGATGGGAAGGCGAACAGCGTGGCGTCGAGCGGCGCGTTGGCCTGCGCCTTTTCCACCGTCAGCACGGATTCGCCGCCGTCGCCGCGGGTCTTGGAGTCGATGGAGAACGGGAAGTAGACGCCGTCCACGAGTTCGTAATCGCCGAAGTCGTTGATGTCCTCGACCAGGGTGCCGCGCACCTTGCGCTGGCCGACCATGCGGATTTCGACGTAGTGGTCCGGATCCAGATACACGTATTCGACGTCGCCGTTCTTGAACGTGACCTTGAGCTTGTAGGCATTGGTGCCGTCGACGTCCTCGGTGCCGAGGTAATCGACCTGGTCGCCGCGCTCCTTGTAGCCGATCAGGGAACCGGCGATGGGCGCGTCGTCGGCCATCGACTTGGCGTCGTCGGCGGACATGCGTTCGGGATCGCGTCGGCCCTGGAACGGCGAAATCTGCCAGGCTTCGTGGCCATCCCACGACTGCACCTGGGTCAGGCCCTGCACGGTCGCCTCGGTGCGCACCGAGTCCGGCGCCTGCTTGTACTGCGCGAAGGTCAGGTCGATCGAGCCGAAGCCGCCGATGAAGCGCATCTTGCCTTCGAGCTTCAGCGTCTTGATCGCGGCGATCTTGTCCTGCCCGCCGCGCGCAGCAACATTTTTCGCGATCAACTCGTCGGCCGTGATGGCCTGCGCCGAAAAAGCGGCGAACAATCCCGCCGCGCCCAACAACGTCACCCAAGACTTGAGCATGAAGTTCTCCCCAACGCTCGACCGAGACAGTCCGGCGAGCTTACTCCCGCGGCAGGAGTTGGCTATAGGGCTAAAGTCACGGTGGCGGTCGATCTCGCTGATCAGGGTCCGAAACCATCGGCAAAGATGTAATCGTGAACTATCGTAGCGGTGGCGGGGCTGGCGAATACTTCCGTCTGATATTGCGTGTTCAAAAGTACAGAAATTGTGCCATTGCCAGTATTTGCAACAACCACGTCTGGTTTGCCATCGCCGTTTATATCTGCCGCCACGACAGAATGGGGATATTCGCCTGTCGCAAAAGCTT
>DATIOA010000038.1:0-42143 GCA_035473575.1 Rudaea sp.
TCGACGTGTATCCGCTGCTCGTGAAAATCCTGGGCATCCGCCCCGCAGCCAACGATGGCGATCTCAACGCGGTGCGCGGGATGCTGGCGCCGAAATCCGAGTAATCGCCTGCCGGTAACGCGCCGCGATCGCGTCCTCGTCGCGGTGGCGGGAATCCCGCACGACCCATTCACCGTCCACCATCACGTCGCGCACCAGGTTCGCGTTGCCGGCGAACAGGAAGGTATCGAGGACATCGTCCGCATCGCGTCCGGCAAGCAGCGCAGAGGTATCGTCAAGCACGATCAAGTCGGCGCGCGCGCCGGATTCAATCGCACCGATGTCCACGCCGGACGCCTGCGCGCCGCCGAACAGCGCATCGCCCCACAGGTTCTCACCAACGCTGGCGCTGGATTCGCTCACCGCAATGTTGCGATGCCGCGTCATCAGGCGCTGGCCGTATTCCAGCCAGCGCAGTTCCTCGACCGGTGACACCGAAATATGCGAATCGGAACCTATGCCGAGCACGCCGCCGGCCGCGCGGTACGCGGCCAGCGGGAACAATCCATCGCCGAGATTCGCTTCGGTGGTCGGGCACAGTCCCGCCACCGAGCCGGATTCGGCCAGCCGCCGCGTTTCGTCCGCAGTCATGTGTGTGGCATGGACGAGGCACCAACGCGCGTCGACCTCGACGTTGTCGAACAACCATTCGACGGGCCGCGCACCACGCACGTTCAGGCAATCCTGTACCTCGCCGATCTGCTCGGCGATGTGGATATGCACGGGACCATCGGCCAATTTCGACTCGAGTACCGCCCGCATCGCATCCGGCGGCACGGCGCGCAGGGAATGCAGTGCGATGCCGACGCGCAATGTAGAATTTTCCATTTTGCGCAGTTTTTCCATAAAATGCAGATAGCCATCGACGTCGAATCCAAATCGGCGCTGGCGTTCCGACAACGCGCGTCCGTCGAAGCCGCCGGTCATGTACAGCACCGGCAACAGCGTCAACCCGATGCCCGCCTCGCGCGCCGCTTCGATAAGGGCCAGCGACATCGCCGCCGGATCGGCATAGGGTTTTCCATCCGGCTGGTGATGCAGGTAGTGGAACTCGCAGACCTGCGTGTAACCGGCCTTGAGCATTTCCACGTACAACTGCGCGGCGATCGCGCGCAGATCGTCCGGGCCGACACGTCCAGCGAAGGCGTACATGGTTTCGCGCCAGGACCAGAAATTGTCCTGGGGATTCGACTGCTTTTCCGCGAGACCCGCCATCGCGCGCTGGAACGCGTGCGAGTGCAGGTTCGGCATGCCGGGCAGCACGAAGCGGCCGATTCGATTCGCGCCGGCCAAGTTCGCGCTTTCGTCCACTTCGCTCAACGCGCCCGCTTCGATGCGCAAACGCGTGTTTTCACGCCAGCCTTGCGGCAACCAGGCGTATTCGGCGAAACAATCGGTCATCGCGAGAAGTTCCGTGGTTTCGCCCAGTATGCCACGCCGCACCCTTCCAGCATCCGGCACGAATGTGGACAATACGACGATGAATCCGGCCTGGGACCACCTGCTCCTCGATTGCCGTCTCGCGACGATGGCGGACGACGGTGCCGCCTATGGCGCAGTCGACGAGGCCGCGCTCGCCTGGAAGGACGGTGTCATCACGTTTGCGGGTCCGCAATCAGCATTGCCGGGAAAGCCTGCGGAATTGGCTGTGCGCGTCGAATCGGCGCGCGGCGCCTGGATCACGCCCGGCCTGATCGACTGCCACACTCACCTTGTCTTTGCTGGCAACCGCGCCGAGGAATTCGAGATGCGCCTCAACGGCGCGAGTTACGAGGACATCGCGCGCGCCGGCGGCGGTATCGTCTCGACGGTGACGAAGACGCGCGCCGCGAGCGAGGACGAACTATTCGCTCAATCCCTGCCGCGCGCGCTGGCCCTTCGCGCGGATGGCGTGACCACGCTGGAAATCAAATCCGGCTATGGCCTGAATCTCGAAACCGAGATGAAAATGCTGCGCGTCGCGCGCCGCATCGGCACGGAACTCGGCATCACGGTGCGCACCACGTTTCTCGGCGCGCACGCGCTGCCGCCGGAATTCGCCGGCCGCCAATCCGATTACGTCGACGAGGTTTGCGTGCGCATGTTGCCCGCAATTGCGCGCGAAGGATTGGCGGACGCCATTGACGCCTTCTGCGAAGGCATCGCGTTCACGCCGTCGGAAGTGCGGCGCGTTTTCGAGGAAGCGCGCGCGCTCGGCCTGCGCGTGAAACTGCACGCCGACCAATTGTCGGATCTGGGTGGCGCGGCACTCGCGGCCGAGTTCGGCGCGCTCTCGGCCGATCATCTGGAATACACGAATGAGGAAGGCGTGCGCGCGATGGCGGCATCCGGCAGCGTCGCCGTGATGCTGCCGGCCGCGTTCTACGTCTTGCGCGAAACGAAACTTCCGCCGCTTGCGCAATTCCGTGAACACGGCGTGCCGCTGGCCGTGGCCAGCGACGTCAATCCCGGCACGTCGCCACTAATGTCGTTGCGTGGCGCGATGAACATGGCCTGCACCTTGTTCCGCATGACGCCGGAAGAAGCGCTACGCGGCGTGACGGTCAACGCCGCGCGCGCGCTGGGACTCGACGACCGCGGCACGCTGGAAGCCGGCAAACGCGCGGACTTCGTCGTCTGGGACGTGGATCATCCTGCCGAGTTGAGCTACTGGATGGGCGGAAATTTCGCGCAACGCGTGATCGCTGGCGGCTTGGACGTCTGAAACAAAAAGCCCCGCGCGTGGCGGGGCCTTGCAGAACCTGAAACCGGACTCAGGCCGACTTTTTCGGCGCCGCCTTCTTCACGGCCGGGGCGGCCTTTTTCACGGCGGCCTTGGCCGGCGCAGCCTTCTTCACGGCGCCACCCGCCTTCGTCGCCGGCTTGCGCGGACGCGCATTGCCGAAACTGCGGATCGCGATCTTGCCCTTGCGTGTCTTGCGGTCGCCTCTGCCCATCGGGGTCGTACTCCAAAGTCTGTTGGTTGAATCGGGTGCGTAGCTTACCAGAAGGCCAATCAGGGCGCGTGCTGGTCGGCGCAGCTGCCGGAATCGCATTCCACCTGCTCGATCTGGATCGTCGCATGCGCGATGCCGAAGCGCTCGTGCAGCACACGCTGGATCGCCACCAACGCCATGCCCGATTCGGCATCCGCCACGCGTGCATGCAAGGTGGCGATGCGCCGGCCGCCGGCAAGCTGCCAGACGTGCACATGATGCACGCCGCCGATTCCGGTCTCGCGTTCGATCGTCCCGGCCACGTCGGCGACCTGCATGTCGTCCGGCGTGCCTTCGAGCAGGATGTGCGCACTACGGCGCAGCAGGTTCCATGCGCTGACAAGGATCAGCAAAGCCACCACGACCGACAGCGCCGGATCGGCCGCAAGCCAGCCGAAATACCGGATGAGCAGCGCGGCGGCCACGGCCGCAAGCGAACCAAGCAGATCGCCAAGCACGTGCAGACGGGCGCCGGCGGCATTGAGGTCGTCGTGCGCGTGCGTGCCGATCACGCGCAGGACCAGCATGTTCACGGCCAGACCGACCAACGCGACGACCAGCATCAATGCCGAGCGGATCGGCACCGGGTCGACGAAGCGCAATGCGGCTTCGTACACGATCCACGCAGCCAGCGCGAATTGCGTCAATGCGTTGGTGTAGCCAGCCAGCACTTCCATGCGCGCATAGCCGAAGCTGCGCCGTGCATCGGCAGGGCGGCGCGCCATGAACGCCCCACCCCAGGCCAGCAGCAGGGCCAGCGCGTCGACCAGCATGTGCCCGGCATCCGCCAGCAGGGCCAGCGACCCGGACAGCCAGCCGCCGATCGCCTCGACGAGCAGGGTCAAAAGCGTCAGCACGAAAGCGATCAGCAGGCGCCGTTCACCGGCGTTTGCGGATGCGTGCGCGTGATCGGAATGCGTCGGGTGGGAATGCGCGTGGGACATGCGCGCTCGCGGCGGCGGATTGCATTGCGCGAATCCTAGGCGCTCAGGCCGGCGTTACACAATCGCAGGCTTGCGGATCGCTGCGGCCAAGACGCAGATTGATAAAATGAGCGAAAGCCACGCAACTGCCACCGACAGCCACCAGCAACGAATGCAGATACGTGGCATGACTGAGATCGAAAGCGAATCCACCGATCCACAGCGCGAGCAGCCCCGGCACGAGCAGAGCGAACGCGCGTGCGGTGCGGTGACGACGATAGCCGACGACCGCCATGGTCAAGGCGAGAACGCTGGCGAACGCGATGAACCCGCGTTCGAAACCGTGGCTGGCGAGAAAGCCCAGGCCCAGGGCCGGCAGGATGGCCAACAGGAATGGCAGTGCGGCGCAGTGCACGGCGCACAGCAGCGAGGCAACCGCGCCGAGGCGGTCTGCGGCGTGTGTCAGGTCGCTGCGACTTTGGTCTGAGGTGATGGTGTCGAAGTGGGCGGACATGGTAGGTTATAATGTAACAACAATGCCGGCGCGACGCAATCACTTCCGCCTGGTCTGCGGCCCTGTCAACCAGCGTGGGCGGCGCTGCTTGTGCTTGAAATATCCGAAGCGGGCATCGCGTCTCACGTCGCTACCTGGTGGCCCGAGATAAGTGAGGCCCAAGTCCGCGCCGCGCGAGGCGAAGCCGAAGCTGAGTTGATCGCGACGACTGCCGTCCGCCAGCTCACGCCACCAGGATTGAGCGAAACGGGTCAGTGCGCGATCGTGGTGACGCCGCACCATCACGCAGGTTTCCGTCAGCCCGGCCCGTTCCGGGTATCCGGCCAACCGATAGCGCGACATCTGTGATTCGATGATGGCCGCCTCATCCCTTTTTCCGGCGATGCACTCTTTCGCTTCCGCATACGCGCAGTCGCGGACCGGATGACGCCACGTTGCCATATTCCACTTTTCGTCCGCAGGCACGAGCTCTTGGGGAAGGCATTGCAAACGCACGTTCGCATCGATCCATATGCTCCATTCGTGATCCGGAAAACACTCGTGCGGATGGTGCTTGACGTATCGCGACCGGCGCACGGGGTCCGCATGCCGCCAAGGCAAGTCACGCCGCGCCCACACGTCCTGCCAGGAAATATCCTGATCCGTGAAGCAGAAATAGCTGCAGTCCGCATCGACGACTGAAGGAATTTTCAGGGCATCGTAGTCGCCTGCAATGGCCGTGTAGACGGCGATGCGCGGCTTGCCCGCTTTGCCGCTGGATCGGCGGGGCGGGCGAAAAGGAACGGGGGTGCGCCCTTCCGCAGCACCGTACTGGAGAAAATCCGCCAACGGCCAGAAATGTCCGAAGTCCAAATCCGGGTTTGAACGCGCATACCACGCCGAATCGAAGCGATCGGATGGATCCCGGCGCCTCACGTCTTCATGCTGCAAGTAGTACAGCAAAGGATTCGCGGCACCACCGGCCGCAACCGCGATTCGGGAGCTGTCGAAGAAAGCATTCGGTTCGCCACCCGAACTTGCGCTGGACCCCCAGTAATGCAGCAACGGGTTCAGATTTCGTGCTGCCGCATCGGGTTGCCTGGACATATACCAATCCGAATCGAACACCGGATTCGGATCGCGTCCCTCGCGGGCACCGTATTTCAGATAATGCCGCCACGGATCGATACCGTTGGTCGAAACATCCGGGTTGCACGCGAGATAGAACCGCGCATCGAACAACGGATTCGGCGTAAGCCAGACGCGATCGACCGCTGCCCGCATGCGTGCAAGCAATGGCGGTTTGCGGGCAGACTGCATCCGATCAACGTCCGCCGCACTGTTTGCACACGCCATGCACTTCCAGCGTCTGCGCGCGCGCGCGGAAACCGAGCGATTTCGCCTGATTGGCGAGCAAACCGGCGACGCGGTCGTCGCAAATTTCCGTGGCCGATTCGCACTCGTCGCAGATCAGGAACGGCACCTGGTGCACGACGCTGGGATGATGGCAGCCCACGTAGGCGTTGATCGACTGCAGCTTGTGGATGAAACCGTTGGTTATCAGGAAATCCAGCGCGCGGTACACGGTCGGCGGCGCTGCGTTGCTGCGCTCGTCCTTGAGCCGGTCGAGCAGATCGTAGGCCTTGACCGGCTTTTCCGATACCGCGATCAGTTCCAGCACCTGCATGCGGATTTCGGTCAGGCGCAGGCCGCGCTGTGCGCAGGCTGCGGATACCTCGCGCACGAACGCCTTCGCGTTGTGCGTGTGATGGTGCGTGGCGTGGGCGGATTTGGCGGACATGTGCGACACGATGTCGGGGCGAGCGGCGCCTTCTTCAATGCGGGCGCGAGCCGATCATAGCACCGGCGCCGGCGAGCTTAGCCCCGCAATGCCGGCAATGCGCGTCGCCGGCATCCACGGGCTTGCGGCACCCGGGGCACGCGGGTTTCGCCTTCTGCACCGGCAGCAACAACGAGATGATCCAACCGATGGGGCCGAGCGCGGCGCCGAGCACGGCATCACGAACGACGGCGTTTTTGTACTTGCCGATCAGCGCGCCGACCGCGGCGCAGACGACGGTGATGACGATGGCCCAGATCCACAGCGTGGGGTCGGTCAAGGTCTGCGTGCATTGATCGAGCAGGCGCTGCGCGGCATCCGGATCGGTGGGATCCAGGTTCGTCAGCGCGGAAAAATCACACGACATGAATTACGCGCCGGCCTTGGCGAGCGCATCCTCGATGCGCTTGAGCGCACGTTCGCGCCCGGCGAGAAAGACGGTGTGATCGATGGACGGCGACACCTGCGTGCCGGTCATCGCCACGCGCAGCGGCTGCGCGACCTTGCCCATGCCCTCGCCGATCGCGGCAGCGGCGGCTTCTATGGCCTTGTGCACGCTTTCCACGTTCCATTCCGGCACGATCGCGAGCTGCTCGTGCGCGGCGGTCAGCGCCGCGGCGGCCTTCGGCGTCTTCAGGTGCTTGGCCACGGCGGCATCGTCCCACTGCGTGACCGGGCCGTACCAGATGCTGGCCTTGTCGGCCATTTCCTTGAGCGTCCTGGCGCGGTCGCGCAGCGCCACGACCACATCCGTCGCCTTGGGGCCATGCGCGGGATCGAAACCCTGCTGGCGCAATTGCCATTCCAGTTCCGGCGCGAGCGCTTCGGGATCGCCCGTCTTGAGGTAATGCTGGTTGAGCCAGGAAAGTTTTTCGACGTCGAAACGCGAAGCGGCTTTGTTGACGTCGGCCACGTCGAATAGGTCGATCATTTCCTGGATCGAGAAGATTTCCTGGTCGCCGTGCGACCAACCCAGCCGCACCAGATAATTGAGCACGGCATGCGGCAGGAACCCGTCGTCACGGTACTGCATGACGCTGACCGCGCCATGGCGTTTCGACAATTTCTGCCCGTCCGGCCCGAGAATCATCGGCAGGTGCGCGAATTCCGGGATGTCGGCTTCGAGCGCGTTGTAGATGTTGATCTGGCGCGGCGTGTTGTTGACGTGGTCGTCGCCGCGGATCACCTCGCTCACGCGCATGTCGATGTCATCGACGACGACGGCGAAATTGTAGGTCGGAAATCCGTCCGAACGCACCATGACCAGATCGTCGAGTTCCTCGTTGCTCCACTCGATGCGGCCCTTGACCTTGTCGTTGAACACGACAGAGCCCGATGCCGGATTGCGGAAACGGATTACCCGGTTCGGATCGTCGCGCAGCGGCGCATTCTGCTCGCGGCAGGCTCCGGCGTAGCGCGGCTTGAGGTTCTGTTCCATCTGCCGCGCGCGCATCGCATCCAACTCTTCCTTCGTCTCGTAGGCGTAGTACGCCTTGCCCGCGCGCACGAGTTCCTCGGCGACCTGGCGGTAACGATCCATGCGCAGGGTCTGGTAGAACGGACCTTCGTCGTAGTCGAGCCCGAGCCAGTTCATGCCGTCGAGAATGGCCTTGACCGCCTCGTCGGTGGAACGCTCGCGGTCGGTGTCCTCGACGCGCAGGATGAACGCACCACCGCGATGGCGCGCCTCCAGCCAGCAATACAGCGCAGTGCGCGCACCGCCGATGTGCAGATAGCCAGTGGGACTGGGAGCGAAACGCGTGCGTACGGTCATTGTAAAAATCGTGCGTAAACGGCCTGCAAGGTTAGCAGATGCGCGATAATTCCGAACTGTCCCTGTCTTGCCATCCCATGAAACGAATCGCACCCCTGCTCGCCTGCGCGCTCGCTCTCGCCGCCTGCGCATCGGTTTCCCAACGCCCGGCCGACGGCACGCGCGCGCAAATCGGCGTGCTCGAAACCACCGACCTGCACTCGAACGTGATGAGCTACGACTACTACAAGCTCGCGCCGGATGCGAGCCTGGGCCTGGAACGCGCGGCCACCTTGATCCACGCGGCGCGCAAGGAATTCCCGAACACCCTGCTGTTCGATGCCGGCGACACGATTCAGGGCACGGCGCTGGCCGATTACCAGGCGCTCGTGCACAAACCCGCCTGCGACCTGGAGCTCGCGATCTACAAGGCGATGGACACGTTGAAGTACGACGCCGGCACCATCGGCAACCACGAATTCAATTACGGCCTGCCTTTCTTGAGCCAGGTTTCCGGAACGGCGTTCGACACAACCGGCGTTGCGGTCGAGCATTGCAGGGGTCCGGATTTTCCGCTCGTGCTGGCCAACGTGTTCAGCGCGAAAACCGGCAAGCCGCTGTACGCGCCATGGCGCATTCTCACGCGCAACATTCGCGTGCACGCCCCGGACGGCAGCGAACGCGAGGCGACGATTCGCGTCGGCGTGGTCGGTTTTGCGCCGCCACCGATCATGAATTGGGACAAGCGCAACCTCGAAGGCAAGGTCACGGTGATGGGCGTGGTCGAGGCGGCGCAGAAATACGTGCCGGAAGTGCGCGCTGCCGGCGCGGACATCGTCGTTGCCATCGTCCACGGCGGCATCAATACCGCGCCGTATACGCCGGAAATGGAAAACGCGGACTGGTACCTGGCCCAGGTGCCGGGCATCGACGTCATGCTCACCGGCCACTCGCACCAGGTTTTTCCCGATCCCGGCAATGCGAAATCGCATTATGCGCACATGCGCGACGTGGACAACGAGCGCGGCTTCGTCAATGGCGTGCCGACGGTGATGGGCGACTATTTCGGCAAGGCCATCGGCGTAATCGACCTGAATCTGGTTTACGCCGAGGGCCACTGGCAAGTCGACAAGGACAAGACGCATTCGGAAGTGCGCCTGGTCGAACCGCGCGGAAAAGCGTCGGTCGCGCCCGATATGCAAATCGCGCAGATCGTGGCGCCGGAACACGCGGCCACCATCGCCTACGTGAAGACACCGATCGGAAGCAGCGATTTCCCGATGACCACGTATTTCGTCGCCGCCGGCGATACTTCGGCGCTGACGCTGGTCAACACCGCGCAGCGCGACTATGTGGAAAAGTATATCCGGGCGAACCTGCCGCAATACCGCGAAGTTCCGGTGCTGTCCGCCGCCGCGCCGTTCAAGGCCGGCTTCGGCGGACCGAACGACTACACCGACGTGCCGGCCGGCCCGCTCGCGATCAACAACGCCGCCGATTTGTACCTGTATCCGAACACCCTGACCGCGGTGAAGATCACCGGCGCGGGAGTGAAGGCGTGGCTGGAGAAATCCGCGCAGTGGTTCAACCGCATCGACCCGCGCGATGCGAAGCCGCAGGAACTCATCAACCGGCGTTACCCCACCTACAACTTCGACGTGTTGCAAGCCGATTCAAGCGGGGGCGGCCTGACCTACGCCATCGACGTGACCAAGCCGGTCGGCGAACGCATCGTGGATTTGCGCTATCGCGGCCAACCGTTGAAATCCGACGAGGCCTTCATCGTGGTGACCAACAACTACCGTGCCAGCGGCGGTGGCGGATTCCCGGGACTCGACGGCAGCAATGTCGTGCTGTTCGCTCCCGACGCCAATCGCGACGTGCTGATCGACTACGTGCGCGCGGCACGCGAAATCGAACGCAAGAATTTCGGTAACATGCGCAACTGGCATTTCGCGAAGGTGAAGACCGCCGGCCCGGTGGTCTTCACTTCCGCCGCCGGCAAGCTCGATCTGGCCCGCGGCGCAGGAATCGACAACGTGGCGCTGGTCGAGGACAACGGTGACGGCACGGCGGTTTACGCCGTCGACCTGAACCGATAGCCCGCGTCATTTCACATGGATTGTGATTTTCTTCGACACCAGCGGCGGATTGAACTGCATGTGCAAGTGATCGGCGAAATCCAGTTGCAGGGTGTGGTCGCCGGGTGCGAGGTGGATGGTGTCCTCGGTCTGGCCCTTGCCGTAGTGCTTGTGGTTCGCGTCGGTGGGAATCGGCGCATCCAGCGGTGGCAGTTCCTTGACGTCGATCAGCAAGTGATGATGGCCGGTGCCGGGCGCGGTGTCGGTGGCCGGCGCGACCTTGATGTCGCTGACGCCGAAAACGACGTGTACGTCCTGCCCCACGGTCGCGCCGTTGCGTGGCGATTCGATGAAAACGCGGGCGCCGTGTGGCGCCACGGGATTCGCCGATGACGCAGGCTTGGCGTCATCCTTGGCGAAAGCGGATACGGAAGCCAGCGCGAAGGCGGTTGCAAAGAACAATCCGGAACGCATGATGATTCTCCGATGGCTACGGGTTTCCGATGATACGCCGATACAATCGCAGCGACTTGCATCGTCGCCCACCGCCCTTATCTGCTTGCGATGACTAAATCCCATTCCAGCAAATCCGCCGGCATCCCCTCGACCCTGCGCCGGCTCTCGCCCTACCTGCGCGAACACGGCTGGCGCATTGGGATTTCTCTTGCGCTGCTGATCATCGCCAAGATCGCCACCATCGGCGTGCCGCTGTCGCTCAAGGCCATCGTCGATCACCTGGATCCACGCATCGCCGTGCTGGTCGTGCCGATCGCATTGATCGCCGGTTACGGCATCCTGCGCCTCGTCGGCACTTTGTTTGGCCAGTTACGCGACACCGTATTCGAGCGCGTGGCGCAACGCGCGATGCGCGCATCCGGTCTGGACGCGTTCCGTCACCTGCATGCGCTGTCGCTGCGCTTTCACCTGGAACGCCACACCGGCGGCGTGGGCCGCGATATCTCGCGTGGCACGCGCGGCGTGTACAACCTGCTCGGCTGGGTGATCTTCAACATCGTGCCGACGCTGGTTGAAATCGGCCTCGTCACCGCCCTGCTGCTGCGTGAACTGGACTGGCGCTACGCCGCCGTAACGCTGGCGACGATGGCGATCTACATCGCCGCAACGATCTGGATCAGCGAATGGCGCACCGCCGGCGTGCGCGCGATGAACGAGGTGGAAAGCCTGTCCAACGCGCGTGCGGTCGACAGCCTGCTCAACTACGAGACGGTCAAGTATTTCGGCAACGAGGATTTCGAGGCGCGCCGCTACGACGCCGATTTGCGCCGCTACGAGGATGCCGCGGTCAAGACCGAATCCTCGCTCGCCGTGCTCAACGGCGCGCAGGCGCTGGTGATCGCCGCGGGCCTGACGATGCTGATGGCGATGGCGGCGACGGGCGTGGTCGCGCACAAACTTACCGTCGGCGACCTGGTGCTGGTCAACACCTTGCTGCTGCAGTTGTCGATTCCGCTGAACATGCTCGGCTTCACCTACCGCCAGATCAAGCAGGGCGCAATCGACATGGAACGCATGTTCGCCCTGCTCGATGCGAACGCCGAAGTCCGCGATGCGCCGGGTGCGCCACCGCTGCGCATCGATGGCGCGCACGTGCGCTTCGAGCATGTGTCGTTCGCCTACGATCCGCAGCGGCAGATCCTGCACGACGTGGACTTCACCATCGCGCCGGGCAAGACGCTCGCCGTGGTCGGCACCAGCGGCGCGGGCAAATCCACGCTGTCGCGCCTGCTGTTCCGCTTCTACGACGCCAATGCCGGACGCATCCTCATCGACGGCCAGGACATCCGCGGCGTGACGCAAGCCTCCTTGCGTGCCGCGATCGGCATCGTTCCGCAGGACACGGTGCTGTTCAACGACAGCATCTACTACAACATCGCCTACGGCCGGCCGAATGCCACGCGCGAAGAAGTGGAAGCGGCGGCGAAGGCCGCGCACATCCACGATTTCGTCATGTCGCTGCCGCAGGGTTACGAATCCCAGGTCGGCGAACGCGGATTGAAATTGTCCGGCGGCGAGAAGCAGCGCGTGGCGATCGCGCGCACGGTGCTGAAGAATCCGGCGATCCTCGTATTCGACGAGGCGACCAGCGCGCTGGACACGCGCACCGAGAAGATCATCCAGGGCGAATTGGCCGAGATCGCGCGCGCGCGCACGACCCTCATCATCGCGCACCGCCTTTCCACCATCGTCGACGCCGACGAAATCCTCGTGCTGGAACACGGTCGCGTGGTCGAGCGCGGCGGCCATGCCGCCCTGCTCGAGCAGGGCGGACGTTACGCCGCGCTGTGGGCGCTGCAGCAGCAGGCCCGGCGCGAAGCGGCGACACGCGGCGATGCCGAAAAGGCACTGGAAACGGCGACCTGAAGCGCCCGTGCGCCGCGGTTTTGAAGTAAACTCGGCGCGAGCGGTCGAGGAAGCATCCCGTGGCAAACGAGAAATACCTTGCCGTCATCGGCTTGAGCGAAGAGGACACCGCTCACCTGCGCCTGTTGCTGCGCAAGGTCGCCGCCGAACTCGGCCAGAATTGGCGCTGGGGCACCGAAGAAAACGCCGACCTGATCATCGTCAGTCCTGTGGACCTGGCCGGGCAGATCGCGCGCAACCGTGCGTTCAGCGGTGGCCGCCGCTGCGCCGTTTTCGACAACGACGAGCCGTTGCGCAGCGGCGAGCTGCGCCTGCACAGGCCACTCAAGTCCGAGAACGTGATCGCCGCACTGAACGACATCGGCGCGCCGAGCGCGGATCTCGGCCAACCGGTACTGCGTGCGGATACCGATTTCTACGACGACGACACGCTCAATCCCGAATTCCGGATCGAAGACGACGAGACCACGACGGCGCGCTCCCAGCGCCGCGAGGCCGAACCTGCGCTGGGCCTGGACGATTTGTTCAAGCCCGACACCGAAGCCGCCAAGCCGCTGTTCGCGGTACCTCTGCAGATCGACGCGGAAACGCGCATCGAACGCGGCAGCCGCACGGCATCGGCACGCAGCGATCGACGCATCGCCGACTCGGTGCGCGGCATGCGCGGACCCGAAGGCAAACCCGAAGGCATCAATATCGCCGACAGCGACGAAGTCGATGCGAATTCTGCGTCCGCGAAACATCCCTTGCGCGATTACCTGAGCAAGAACCTGCTCGGCGGACCGGCGCGTGCGGCATTGGATGGCGTGCCGGAGTTGGTGCTCGATCCCAAGACCCAGTGCTTCCATGCCGGCGGCGGGTTGGCCGCACTGGCCGCGTATTGCAAGACGGACCTGACGCGCTCGGCGTGGCGCCCGGTGACCACGCAGGATCTGACCCGCGTGCGCGCGCAACAGCCGGCGCGGCCCTATGCGCACCTGCAATGGCTGGATGCGTTCGTACATGCCGCCGGCCGCCTGGCGCGGCATCTCGACCCGGGCGGACGCTTCCGCCTCAAGGGCGGCGCTCTGGCCGGCGCCGATGTTCCGCATCATGCCGAGGTCGTCGCGGCGCTGGCCACACCCGCGAAACTCAATGAAATCGCCGCTGCCAGCGGCGCCCCGATGGCGGTCGTGTTCGACCTTGTCACGGCTTACGACGCGATCGGATTGATCGAGGTCGAAAGCCGACTGTCACGGCACCCGCCGCCGCCGAAATCCGGCCTGTTTTCGCGCCTGCGCAATCCCTTTTCCAAAGGCTGAAGCGAAACCCGCCGCTTGACCCGGCTGCGGAATCGGCGACAATTCTCAGGTTCGCGGCATCGCACGACATGCTGTCCGCACCAACTACTCAGGGGTTGAACATGGCAAGACGTTTGGCGATGCAGGGGGTGAGCGACGAAGACGTCGCGCGCGTGCGCGAGTTGCTCAATCTGGCCGCACCCAAACTTTCCTCGCCCTGGCGCTTCCACACCGGCGAAGACGCCGAATTGCTGGTCATCGATGTCGATACCGTCTACGGCCACATGGATTGGCTGCGCGCGCACCATTCGCGCCTCATCGCCGTGCTCACAGGCCATGCCCCGGGCGACGAATACGAGCTGGTGCTGCACAAACCGCTGACAGTCGACAATCTCGTGCAGGTTCTCGACCGCGCCGCCGCGCTGACCGCAGAAGGTCCCGCCGATGTAGCCGCGCCGTCTCCGGCCCCGACTCCGAAAAAAGCCGCCGCGAAGCCGGCGCCGGCAGCAAAGCCTGCCGCGGTCGCGGCGCCTGTCCCGGCACCTGCGCCCGAACCGCCGCCCGCGCCGGAACCGCCAAAAGAACGCCGCCTGCATCATTGGCTGACGGATCACACGCTCGCTGCCGCGGTGCGCATCCACAGCCAGGATGCGCCCG
This sequence comes from Rudaea sp., assembly GCA_035473575.1. Taxonomy (GTDB): domain Bacteria; phylum Pseudomonadota; class Gammaproteobacteria; order Xanthomonadales; family Rhodanobacteraceae; genus Rudaea. Next base: position 14,424 of record DATIOA010000038.1, read on the forward strand.
ACCTGGTGCTGGATCCCGGCAACAAGACCTATTACGCCGACGGCAACCTGCGCGCACTCGCCGCACATTGCGGCCGCGTCGTCGCGCACGAGGAATTGCACGAAGTCAGCCCGATCGAATTGGCGCGCCTGCAGGCCTCGGGCAAGGCCCAGCCCTATTCGCGCCTGAACTGGCTCAGCCACGTGCTGGGCTCGAACGGCCATCCGGCGCCGGGTGTGGACGTGAATGCGAAGTTCAAAATGGCGCGCTGGCCGCAGATCGAGCGCGAGTTCCCGAAGCATTTCCGCATTGCCACGGTGATGATGAAGCAGCCGGCCACGCTCGGCGAAATCGCTGAACAAAGCGGCGCCACCCTGCCCGACGTCATCGATTTCACCAACGCCTACCACGCGATCGGCTATATCGAGATCGAAGGCGCCGCGGCCGCCGCGGAAGCCGCCGCGCCGCGAGACACTGGCCGCAACGCAATCCTGTCGCGCCTGAAAAACCCATTCGGCAGCGGCGCCTGATTCCAGCAGCATGCGGTATGTCCTGAACCTGCTACAAAATCGTAGCGAGCGAAGGCCTGATGTTGGATTGAATTGGGCGCGCCGCCGGAGTGCAGGAACCGGAGCATACTGCCGAGTATGTGAGGATTCCGAGCACCGCCGGAGAGCAATATGCCGAGCGCAGTAGATTTTGTGGCAGGTTCGCGGATGCCGGCGTTGTTTCTTGGCCACGGTTCGCCGATGAATGCATTGGAGGACAACGCCTTCACGCGCGGCTGGCAGGACGCCGCACGGCGCATTCCGTGGCCACGCGCCATCGTGTGTGTCTCGGCGCATTGGGAAACGCGCGGCGTTTATGTCGGCGGCACGCCAACACCGGAAACCATCCACGATTTCTACGGCTTTCCCAAGGCCCTGTTCGACGTGCGTTATCCGGCGCCCGGCGATCCGGCACTGGCGCGACAAATTGCGCAAATGACAAAAAGCGCAAACGTACACATCGACCCCGGTCGCGGCATCGACCATGGCACGTGGAGCGTGCTGCGCATCATGTATCCGCAGGCCGATGTCCCCGTGCTGCAACTGAGCCTGGACAGCGCGCAGCCCGGCGCATTCCACTACGCGCTGGGCAAGGAACTCGCGCCGTTGCGCGACGACGGCGTGCTGGTCATGGGCAGCGGCAACATCGTGCACAACCTGCGCCGGTTCGATTTCCACGCCACCACGCCGTCGGATTGGGCGGCACGCGCCGACACGACGATCCGCGCACGCATCGAATCCGGCGACCACGCCAGCCTGCTCGACTGGAATTCCCTTGGCGCCGACGTCGCGCTCGGCATCCCGACGCCCGAGCATTACCTGCCCTTGCTTTATGTGCTCGCACAGCGCCACGACGGCGAGCCGGTGCGCATTTTCAACACCACCGTGATCAGCGCGATATCGATGACCTGCGTGCAATTCGGTTGAAGTTCACAGCCGTACGCGTCGCAAACGCAGTGCGTTTGTCACCACCGAAACCGACGACAGGCTCATGGCCAGCGCGGCCAGCATCGGGCTGAGCACTATTCCCAGCCACGGATACAGCACTCCGGCCGCGATCGGCACACCGATCGTGTTGTAGACGAAGGCGAAAAACAGGTTCTGGTGAATGTTGCGGACGGTCGCCTGCGACAGCGAGCGCGCACGCAGGATCGCGGTCAACTCGCCCTTCACCAGCGTCACCTGCGCGCTTTCCATGGCCACGTCCGTGCCGCTGCCCATGGCAATGCCGACGTCGGCGGCTGCCAGTGCGGGCGCATCGTTGATGCCATCGCCGGCCATCGCCACGCGCCGGCCCTCGCGCTTGAGTTGCGTAACCGCCGCTGCTTTGTCCGCCGGGGATACGTCCGCACGCACCTCGTCGATCTGCAGCGCATGCGCGACCGTCCATGCAGTCGTCGCGTTGTCTCCCGTGAGCATGACGATGCGCAGGCCCGCCGCGTGCAGTTGCCGGATCGCCTCGCGTGTCGTCGATTTGATGCGGTCGGCCACCGCGATCAGCGCCGCGAGTTTTCCATCGACGCCGAGGAACATCACCGTGGCGCCCTGCCCGCGCAACACGTCGGCGCGCGCACGTGCGGCATCATCGACGGCGATGCCGCTTCCCTTCATCAAGGCTGGGTTGCCCAGCGCGACGGCGTGGCTTTCGACCGTGCCGCGTACACCGCGGCCGGTCAACGCGGCAAACTCCGCGACCTTCGGGATGGCGATGCGGCGTTCACGCGCGCCCGTCACGACTGCGCGCGCCAGCGGATGTTCGCTCGGCAACTCCAGCGCCGCCGCCAGCGCCAGCGCGCGCGATTCGTCGAAACCGGAAAATGTGTAAGCGCCCATCAAGGCCGGCTTGCCTTCGGTGAGCGTGCCGGTCTTGTCCACCACCAGCGTATCGACCTCGCGCAGCGTCTCGATTGCAGCAGCGTCGCGGAACAACACGCCCGCCTGTGCACCGCGACCGCTGGCAACCATGATCGAGATCGGCGTGGCGAGGCCCAGTGCGCAGGGGCAAGCCACGATCAGCACCGACACCGCGGCGATCAGCGCGTGCGCGAGTTTCGGATCGGGCCCGACCGCGGCCCAGGCGATGAATGCGAGTACGGCGATGGCGACCACCGCCGGCACGAACCAGGCCGCGACGAGGTCGGCGATGCGTTGCAGCGGCGCCTTTGAGCGCTGTGCCTGCGCCACCAACGCGACGATCTGCGCGAGCAGCGTCGCGCCGCCGACCTTTTCCGCACGCATCGTCAAGGCGCCATCCTGATTGATGGTGCCGCCGGCCAGTTTCGCACCGGCGGATTTTTCCACCGGCATCGGTTCGCCGCTGAGCATGGATTCATCGACGTGACTTGAACCTTCCAGCACCGCGCCATCGGTAGGCACCTTTTCGCCGGGTCGCACGCGCAACACATCGCCGACATGCACCGCATCCAGTGCTACGTCGTGCTCGCTGCCATCCGCATCGATGCGGCGCGCGGTCTTCGGTGCCAGTCCCAACAACGCCTTCAGCGCCGAACCGGTGCGACGACGCGCGCGCAGTTCGAGGAAATCGCCGAGCAAGACCAAGGTAACGATCACCGCCGCCGATTCGAAATACACGCCAACCGCGCCGTGCGCGTCGTGGAATGCGGGCGGAAAGGCTTCCGGCGCGATGAAGGCGACGGCGCTGTACGCCCAGGCGACGCCGGTGCCGAGCGCAATCAGGGTGTACATGTTCGGCGACCAGGGCTTGAGCGAACGCCAGCCGCGCACGAAGAACGAGGCGCCGCCCCAGAGCACGACGACGGTCGACAGCACCGCTTCGATCCATGCCGCGACGCGATCCCAGGGTGAGGGCAAATGCCAACCGAACAGATGCGGTCCCATCGCGACGGCCAGCACCGGCACCGTCAGCACCACGCAGATCCAGAACTTGCGCGAAAGCGCGCTCAGTTCGCCATCGTCTTCGGCATCCGCACTCGGCAGCATGGGTTCCAGCGCCATGCCGCACTTCGGGCAATGGCCGGGTCCGACCTGCCGCACCTCCGGGTGCATCGGGCAGGTGTAGATCGTGCCGGCTGGCGGCGGCGCGGAATTGCCCGCCGCTGCACCAAGATAGCGGGCCGGTTCGGCAAGGAACTTCTCGCGGCAACGCGCGGAGCAAAAATGATACGCGTGACCCGCATGCTCGGCACGATGCTTGCTCGAGAGCGGATCGACCTGCATGCCGCAAACCGGATCGGTTGCGGCGTGTGCCGTTCCCGGTCCGTGGTTGTGTGTATTCATGTGAGATCCTCTTTCGTTCAATGCGCAGGATACGCCCGGCGTCAAGTCGCGGCAGCGCGCCGCAGCCGGCGCTGCTCCAGCAACGCGAAGGCCGCCGGAATGACCAGCATCGACAGCAGCGGCGCGGTGATCATGCCGCCGATCATCGGCGCGGCGATGCGCTGCATCACTTCCGAACCGGCGCCGTGGCCGAACATGATCGGCAGCAGGCCTGCCAGCACCACGGCCACGGTCATCGCCTTGGGCCGCACGCGCTCCACCGCACCTTCGCGGATGGCAGCGTCGAGCGCGTCCGCGCCCGCGGCGGGATTGGCCGTACGGTGGCGGTCCCAGGCATGGCGCAGGTACAGCAGCATCACCACGCCGAATTCGGCGGCCACGCCGCCGAGCGCGATGAAACCGATGACGGTCGCCACCGACACCGCGTGCCCGAGCAGCCAGATCAGCCACAACCCACCGACCAGCGCGAGCGGCAGGCTGAGCATGATCAGCGCCGCTTCGCTGGCGCGGCGGAACACCGCCCAGATCAGCGCGAAGATGATCGCCAGCACGATCGGCACGATCAGGGTGAGGCGTGCGGTCGCGCGCGCCAGGTACTCGAACTGGCCGGACCACTCGACGACCACGCCTGGCGGCAACGGCACCTCGTGCGCCACGGCACGCTGCAGCGCCGCGACGACGGTGCCGAGGTCGCCGCCGGCAGTATCGACGTATACAAAAGTGGCCAGGCGGCCGTCTTCGCTGCGCAGCATCGTCGGCCCGGGTTGCACCGCGATATCGGCGATCTGCCCGAGCGTGAGCTGTTCACCACCGCTGGCGACAATCGGCAAGCCGCGCAGCGTGGCGAGCGAATCGCGATCGGCACGTGCATAACGCAGCACGATCGGAAAGCGCTCGCGGCCCTCGATGGCCTGCCCGATCGGCTCGCCGCCGACGACGGTGGCGATCAGCTCCTGCACCTGGCGTTGGCTCAGACCATAGCGCGCCGCGGCATCGCGATGGATGTCGACATCGACGTAGCGCCCGCCCGCGCTGCGTTCGGCGACCGCCGAACGCACGCCGGCCACGCCGCGCGCGACCACTTCGATGCGGTCGGCGACGTTTTCCAGCGTGATCACGTCCGGGCCGAGCACCTTGATTCCGATCGGGCTCTTGATGCCGGTCGCGAGCATGTCGATGCGATTGCGGATCGGCGGCACGAACAGGTTGGTCAGGCCCGGCACCTTCACCGCGCGATCGAGCTCGGCCTTGATCTTGTCCATGGTCATGCCCGGCCGCCATTCGTCCTTCGGCTTGAGCGTGATCGTGGTTTCGAACATTTCCAGTGGCGCGGGATCGGTGGCGGTGTCGGCGCGGCCGGCCTTGCCGAACACGTGCGCGACTTCCGGCACCGTCTTGATCATGCGATCGGTGAGCTGCAGCAGTTGCGCGGCCTTGCCGGCGGACAGCCCCGGCAGCGCGGTCGGCATGTACAGCAGCGTGCCCTCGTCCATCGCCGGGAGGAACTCGCTGCCCAGCCGCAGCAGGGGCAACGCCGCACTCGCCAGCAACGCAGCGGCCAGTAGCAGGGTGATACGCGGACGGCGCAGCACCGCATCCAGCACCGGGCGGTAGATTGCGATCAACGCGCGGTTCAGCGGATTCTTGTTCTCGGCATGGATGCGGCCGCGCACGAGGTAACCCATCAGCACCGGCACCAGCGTTACCGCCAGTCCGGCCGCCGCCGCCATCGCGTAGGTCTTGGTGAAGGCGAGCGGCTTGAACAGGCGACCTTCCTGCGCCTCCAGCGCGAACACGGGCACGAAAGACAGCGCGATCACCAGCAGGCTCACGAACAGCGCCGGCCCCACTTCGGCGGCCGCCTCGGCAATCAGGTTCCAGCGTTGCGCGCCTTGTGGCTCGGTGCCGGTATTCGCGCGACGCCAATGCTCGATGTGCTTGTGCGCGTTTTCGATCATCACCACGGCCGCATCCACCATCGCGCCAATGGCGATCGCGATGCCGCCGAGCGACATTATGTTCGCGCTGATGCCCTGCACGTGCATGACCACGAAGGCTGCGAGCACGCCCAGCGGCAACGTGACCACCGCGACCAGCGCCGAGCGCAGGTGGCCGAGGAACAGCAGGCACACCAGCGCGACGACGATGAATTCCTCGACCAGCGTGCGCCACAGGTTGCGCACCGAGGCGTCGATCAATTGCGAGCGATCGTAGGTCGGCACGATCTCGACGCCCGCCGGCAAGCTGCGCGCAAGTTCGGCCAGCCGCGCCTTCACCGCCGCGATCGCCGCCCGCGCGTTCTTGCCCGAACGCAGGATGACGACGCCACCGGCCACCTCGCCCTGCCCGTCGAGCTCGGCGATGCCGCGGCGGAACGCCGGCCCGCGCCGCACCGTGGCGACGTCGCGCAACAGCACCGGCACGCCGTCGTTCATCGCGACCGGCACGTTCTCGAAATCCGCCCGGCTGCGCAGCCAGCCTTCGCTGCGCACCATCAATTCGGCCTCGCCCTGCTCGATCACGGAACCGCCGCTGGCGCCATTGGCTGACTGCACGGCTTCGATCAGTTGCGGCACGGTGATGCGGCGCGCGGCCAGCGCCTGCGGGTCGGGCACGATCTGCCAGGCGTTTTCCGCACCGCCGATGCTCGCCACTTCGGCGACATCCGGCACGGTCTTGAGCGCGTAACGCAATGTCCAGTCCTGCAGCGTGCGCAGTTGGCCAAGGTCATGCCGGCCGCTGCGATCGACCAAGGCGTACTCGTAGATCCAACCCAGTCCGGTTGCGTCCGGGCCGAGCGCCGGCTGCACGCCGGACGGCAGACGGTCGCGCACTTGGCTCAAGTATTCGAGCACGCGCGAACGTGCCCAGTACAGGTCGGTGTGGTCGTCGAACAGCACGTAAACAAACGAGTCGCCGAAAAACGAATAACCGCGCACCGTGCGCGCGCCCGGCACCGAGAGCATCGTGGTCGCCAGCGGATAGGTGATCTGGTCCTCGACGAGTTGCGGGGATTGACCAGGCCACGACGTGCGGATGATCACCTGCGTGTCGGAGAGATCCGGCAGCGCATCGACCGGCGTCTGCCGCAGGGAATACACGCCAGCCGCCGCGAGCGTCAGCGCCGCCAGCAATATCGGCACGCGGTTGACGATCGACCAATGGATCAGGCGCGCGATCATCGCTGATGCTCCGTGTGCGCGGCTGTGTCGTCATGCGCCGCGTTCGCCTTTTGTGTCGATTGCGAGTGACGTTCGCTGCCGCTTTCCAGCCGCTGCAGCGCGCCGGACAGGCTCGCCTCCGAATCGATCAGGAACTGGCCCGAGGTCACCACGCGCTCGTTGCCGGACAGTCCATGCAGAATTTGCGTCTCGCCGTCGGCGGACGCGCCCACCTGCACCGGCACCACGCGGAAACTGCCGTCGTCCTGCGCAAGGATCACGCGCGTGGCGTCGCCCGTGGCGATCACGGCCTCGTCGGGCACCAGCAGATGCGCGGCGCCCGCGGGCGCGTCGATGCGTACTTGCGCGAACATGCCCGGTGCCAGCGCATGGCCGGGATTGTCGAGTTCGATGCGCACGCGCTGCGTGCGCGTGGCCGGGTCGACTTGCGGCAATACGCTTTCTACGTTCGCGGCAAGGGTCCGGCCGGGCAAGGAGCTGACGGTGATCTCGACCGGAGTACCTTCGGCTATGCCGGCCATCTGCGCTTGCGGTACGTCGGCTTCGACCCAGACCATGTCCAGCGCGTTGAGAATCATCAGCGGAGCACCGGCGCCAACCTGCTGGCCCTGCTGCACGAGCAATTGCGCGACCACGCCGTCGAGCGGCGCGCGCAACTCGACGCCGACCACACCGGCGCGCGCACCGGCGATCTCTGCGTCGCTCAGGCCCAGCACATGCAGGCGCTGCCGCGCCGCTGCGAGCAGCGCACGCGCATCCGCGGATTCGGCGCCAGAAAGCGCGTGGAATTCCGCAATCGCGGCACTCCATTGCGGCGCCAGCACGAGCGCGAGTGGCTGGCCTTTGCGTACGGCGTCGAACGGCGCGCGCACGTCCAGCCGCTCGATGGTTGCGTCCACGCGCGCGCTGATCGTCACCGCCTTGCGCAGGTTCCAGCTCACGCTCGCGGGCACGCGCACATCGCGCGCCAGCGCCGCCACGCGCACCGGCGCGGTGCGCACGCCGAGGTTCTGCACAACGGCCGGATCGATGCGCACCACGCCGGGTTCGTCGGTGCCGGGCGCGCCTGCGTACTTTGGCAGCAGATCCATGCTCGGCATCAGGGGCGATTTGCCAGGATGGTCGAAATGCTGTTGCGGCGACATCGGGTCGTACCAGTACAGCACGCGCTTTTCGTCCACAGCCGCAGTGGCGGGTATCGACGCGCCGCTTCGCGCATGGCGCGTCCCCAGCCAGTAAAAAACAGCGGATGTCACGACCAAGGCGATCGCCACCCCAATGATCCATGCACGTTTCATGGCGTGTCCTCCGCGGGAATCAGGTAAGCCAGCGCCACCCAGTCGCGACCCCAGGCCGCCAGTGCGTCGACGTAGTCCAGGCGCGTCTTGATTTCGTCTCGCCGCGCATCGAGCCAGAGTTGCAAAGATCCGCCGCCGCGGTAGGCGGCCAGCGCGACGCGCGAACGGTCCGCAGCAAGCGGCAGCAGCTCGTCGCGGAAGCGGCGCGCCTGCCGCGTCCAGCCGCGCCAGTCGGCCAGCTTTTGTTCGACCATGGCGCGCTGCGCGCGGCGCGCGTCCTCGTGTTCAGCCAGCACGGCGTCGCGTTCGGCGTGGCGCGCGCCGATGTCGCGATCCTGGCGATTGCCGGCGAACAGCGGCAAGGACATGCCGAAGTTCACGGACGCCATGTCGGGCAGGCTGCCGAAGCGCTTGGCGTAGCTGACACCGACGCTCCACTGCGGGCGCTTGCTCGCGCGAGCGGCATCCAGCGCCGCCTGCGCGCTCGCCTCGCGCGCCGGCCATTGCAGCAGCGTGGCCTGCCTGTCCAACTGGGATAGCAGTGTCGCGGGTGCGACCGGCAAATCCGCGAAATCCGCCGCATCCGCCGCACCTGCGTCCGTGCCGGTCCAACGCCGCAGCACCGCGAGCGCGGCATCGATGCCAGCCTGCGCCGCGTCGATGCGATTGTCGAGATCGGCTGCTTCCGCGCGTGCCGCCAGCGCGCCGGCGGCCCCATCCGTGCCGCCGGCGAGGCGCGCACGGCTCGCGTCGACCGCGATGGTTGCCTGCGTGCGCAGGTCCGCCAGCAACGCGATCCGCCGCTGCGCGGCCCACAACGCGACCCACGCATCGGCGGCGGCAAGGCGCACGTCCACGTCAGCCAGCGTGCGTTGCGCGGACGCGGCCTGTACTTGCGCATCCGCGGCGGCGCGCTGCGCCGAACGCACGGCGCGCGACGGAATGCGCTGCACGATGCCGATCGTCTGCATCGTCATCGAATCGGCCAGCGGATCGAAGGCACTGCCACCGGTGGCGGTGAGATTGTCCAGTCCCACGCCCAGTTCCGGATCCGGCAGGCGCCCGGCGCGCACGCGATCTTCGCGCGCGGCGTCCACGCGTGCCGCATCGGCGGCAAGCAAAGGCGCGTTGCGCACGGCCAGCGCGACCGCCGCCGCCAAGGTCAGAGGCGGATCATCGGCGGCTTGCGCAGGAAATGCGCAGGCGGCGATCAGCAACGGCAACAACAGGCGACCGATGCAACGGCCGCAAACGCGGGTATCCATGGAAACTCCCAAGCCAACGGAAAACGCACCATCCGCGAGGACGGTGGTCTCGACATCGTCAGGGGAGTTCTAGATCTGCCGCGAGCAGTACAAATCCGTCAGCGGTGGCGACGGATGCGGCGCGTGGTGCGCGGCGGAGCAGGAAGGCGGCAACGCGGCGACGGCAGTCGTCACGGCCGACGACGGAAGCAGGATCGGCGGGACATCCAGCGCATGCAGATCGGGCACAGAAGCGACGCTAGCGCGCGCGCAATGTTGGCTGCACACCGGCGTGGCGTCGCCGTGCGCTGGCACCATGTGCGCGCAATCCATCGTGGTCGCGGGTACTGCGGCCATGCACAAGTGTGCTGCGAACGCGCATTGCTGGAACAGCAGCGCGAACGCAGCCAGCAGTGCCAAGCGCATGCGCATCCGTCGACTCATGAAACGCTTCCGCATCATGGCGCCAGTGTAGCGCAACCGGTGGCACTCGGCATGTGCGCCACCCTAGTCATGGCCATGCGCGTGCTCGTGCATGTCCATTTGCATGTCCTCATCCGGCGGTGCCTTGGCCACCATCGCCTTGTACTCGGCCGGCGTCATCCCCGGCAGCTTCTGCAGAAAAGCAACCATGCTCCAGATCGTTGGATCGTCGTGCCCCGCGAGGCCCCAGGCCGGCATCGCGCTCATCTTTATGCCGTGCTTGATCACCCAGAATGCGGTCTTCGGATCGACGCGGACCTTCGACAGGTTCGGCGGCTGCGGATACAGGCCGGGGCGGATTTCCGAATCGGCCATTCCCGGTGCTAGATGACAGCCGGTGCACATCGCCGCGTACTGGCCGGCACCCTCGAGCACGAGTTGCGGATCGTCGAGGTTCGGTACGGTCAGGTTTGCCGCTCGCACCCGGATCGAACGTTCGCGCAGGGTTTGCAGCGCGGCTTCGACGGGCCGGGTGTGGTGATCGTCAGCGCCGATATTGTAGATGCCGGAATAAACAAATATCCCGGCGCCCGCGGCCAGCAGGATCAGAACGATTGCAACCGTGATGCCGTGGCGTTGAACCGAATTGATCATGCTGGTTTCCTCAATGCCGGATGCGGAGGCTGGCGACCCACGGGAGGCGAAAGACACCCAGCGATCGACAGATTGTTACACTGCACGCAAAGTTCAACACGCACGGGAACGCGATGAATTACCGCCACGCCTTTCACGCCGGCAATTTCGCCGATGTGTTCAAGCATGCGATTCTGACCGGCCTGATCGAAGCGCTCAAGGCCAAGCAGACGCCGTTCCACTATTTCGACACGCACGCCGGCGCCGGCCGTTACGATTTGCGCGGCAACGAGGCGCGCAAGACCGGCGAACACGACGCGGGAATCCAGCGCCTGCTCGACGCCGTGCGCCTGCCTGCCGCGCTGCACATCTACCTGAACCTCGTGCGTGCGTTGAACTCCGGCAAATCCGCGCACGGCATCGGGATTTATCCCGGCTCGCCACTGATCGCAAGCCTGCTCATGCGCGACGGCGACCGCGCAACCCTGTGCGAACTGCAAGCGGATGAAACCGCCGCGCTGAAAAAACTCTTCGCTGGCGACGCGCGCATCAGCGTGCACCAGCGCGACGGTTATGCCGCACTGGATGCGTTGTTGCCGCCGCCCGAGCGCCGTGGCATGGTCCTGATCGATCCGCCATTCGAGGCGCAGGAAGCCGAGTTCGACGCCATCGAAGCCGCGCTCGCCAAGGCGCTTGCACGCTGGCCGACGGGCATGTACGCAATCTGGTATCCGATCAAGCTGCGCCAGCAGACCGTGTCCTTTCTGCGCAGTTTCGCGCGCCGCAAAATCCCGAAAGTGCTGTGCGCGGAACTGCTGCTGCATCCGGACAATTCCGCGCTGCGTCTGAACGGCTGCGGCATGGTCATCGTCAACCCGCCGTGGAAGTTCGACCGTCAGCTCGCCGAACTTCTGCCCGCCTTGCGCGAACACCTTGCTCAAGGCCGCTTCGGCCAAGAGCGCGTGGAGTGGCTGACGGGCGAGTGATGCGCGCTCAGCCGGTCGGCGATGCCACTTTCGCACTGCGCACCAACACGCCGGTGTAATACGCGATGTAGTAACCGACGACGATGCCGAGGATCGCGAGCGTCAGCGGACTTTTCTGGTAGGCGGCGAACGGGTTGGCGCCAATCTGCGAGGCCGCATGCGCGGCGGGATAGACGACGATGAATCGATACGCGATGCGCCCAAGCAGCAGCGCGGAAACGGCAAGGCCGATGTACGTGTGCGGCGTGTAGAAGCTGCCCTGCTCCGTGGTCTCGAACTTCGTGTGGCGCAGGCCGAGCCAGGCCAGTGCGACACCACCGGCAATGCCTGCGGCCATCGCGGCGAACAGTTCGACGTTGCGCGCGGACACGGCCAAAACCAGCGCGCCGACAACGCCGAGCACGATTACGCGAAAACGCATGCGTGTGGGCTGCACGCGCTGGCGACCGATGTTGCGGCGCACGCGCCGGTAGATCGCAAACAGCACGAATCCGGAGACGAGCATCGGGGTAACGAATTTTGGATCCACGTCGGCTTCCTGTTTCGATATTGAGGTTCAGTCGCAAACATCCGGCTCGAAAAACGACCAGCGGATTTCGGGGAAGCGCGCCTTCATCGCCGCTTCGACGCGATTGATGGCATCGATCAGTTCCGCGCCGGAAAGCTCGCCGCGCATCTTCGCCTTGGTCGCGACCATCACATCCGGGCCGAGTTGCAGCGTGATCAGGTTGAACAGGTGTTCGACTTCGGGCTGGGCGCGCACGAAGGCTTCGAGTTCGACGCGTAACGCCGGCTCCACACTTTGCCCGACCAGCAACGACACCACCTCGCGCGCGACGAACACGGCGACCACGCACAACAGCACGCCGATCGCGATCGAGCCTGAAGCATCCCAGACTGGATTGCCGCTGGCCATCGTGGCGAGCACGGCGCACAGCGCGAATCCGAGGCCGAGCAAGGCCGCCAGGTCTTCGCCGAAGATCACGATCAATTCGCTCTGGCGACTGTCGCGGAACCAGCGCCACAGGCTGCGGCCGGCGCGCGCCTTGTTCACCTCGCGCAGGCAGCCCCACATCGAGAACGATTCGGCGACGATGCCGAACGCGAGCACGCCGACTGCGAGCCAGGGCCAGCGCAGCGGCTCGTGCGATTCGAGCTTGTGGATGCCTTCGTAGATCGAAAACATGCCGCCGACGCTGAACAGCAGCAAGGCAACGAGGAACGACCAGAAATACACGACCATGCCGTAGCCGAGCGGATGATCGGCCGACGCCGCACGCCGCGCCTGGCGCATGCCGACCAGCAGCAGCACCTGATTGCCGCAATCGGCCAGCGAGTGCACTGCTTCGGCAGCCATCGAACCGGAACCGGTGATGATCGCCGCTGCAAGCTTGGCCACGAAAATCGCGAAGTTCGCGCCGAGCGCGAAGAAAATCGTCCTGGCGGAATCCGCTTTACCCGACATGCCCGCTGCCACCCTTGTGTGATGCACGCGCTTTCGTCGCGCCTGCTGCCGGCCCGGCCAGCGCCGCCTGCTGGCGGCGACTCAATCCGGCGCGCACCAGTTCGTAGGAGCGGCGCACGAATTGTGCGGTATGGTCTGCGCTGAAACGCTCCGGTTCGGTCAGGGTGATCCAGAACGGCCGCGCCGTGTAATGCGCCGGCACGATACCGGGTTGCTCGCTCAGGCCGACGAAGCGTTCTGCGTCGACCCGAAACGAAAGCCGCCCGCGATCCGGACCGCGCACGCACAGCACGGCAAAGACCTTGCCTGCGACGCGGCAAACAAGATCGTCTTCATTCTTGATCGCACCGGCGGCTCCGTTCAGGCCAGCGCACAGTTTGCCCAGTTCTGCCGCGTCCACGTCTGCACCGCTCACAAAGTGCGCACTGTAGCAAATCGGCGAAGCGCAACGCAGCCGCCGAACGTCACGCCACCGCAGGTGACTGCCGCCGGCCGCGCAGGCGCTGCTGGAAACGTTCGAACCACAGGTAGATCACCGGCGTCAGGTACAAGGTCAACACCTGCGAGGTGATCAGGCCGCCAACGACCGCCACGCCCAGCGGACGCCGGGATTCGGCGCCGGCACCGAGGCCGAGCGCGATCGGCAAGGTGCCCATGAGTGCCGCAAAGCTCGTCATCATGATCGGGCGGAAACGCACGAGGCAGGCATCGAAGATCGCCTCTTGCGCCGGCTCGCCGGCGCGCTGCTTCTCCAACGCGAAGTCGATCATCATGATCGCGTTCTTCTTGACGATACCGATCAGCATGATCAGTCCGACCGCCGAATACAGGTTCAAATCGATGCGGAAGATCATCAATGTCAGCAGCGCGCCGAAAGCCGCGGTCGGCAGGCCGGACAGGATCGTCAATGGGTGCACGAAGCTTTCGTAGAGGATGCCGAGCACCAGATAAATCACGAAGATCGCGAGCAACAGCAGGATGCCCATGCCGGCGATCGACGACTGGAACGCCTGCGCGGTGCCCTGGAATGAGCCGGTGATCGTGTCCGGCACCTTGAGTTTCGCTACCGCGCCGTTGACGCGCTCCACGGCCTGGCCCAGGCTCACGCCGGGCGCGAGATTGAACGACACCGTCGCCGCCGGGACTTGGCCGAGATGGCTGATCGTGGCCGCGCCGACGGATCTGGAAAAACTCGCCACAGCGGACAGCGGCACCAGCTTGCCGCTGTCGCCGCGTATGTAGAGTTGCGCGAGCACGGCCGGATCGTTCTGTTTGGCCGGATCGACCTGCATCAGCACCCAGTACTGGTCGATGGCGGTGTAAATGGTTGAAACCTGCTGCGGCCCGAACGCGGTATACAACGCGCTTTCAATCTGCGCGGCGCTCACGCCGACGGCTGCGGCTGCATCGCGATCAATGTGCACGTCCAACTGCGGCGTAGCGATCTGCAGGTCGCTGGTCACGTCCTGGAATCCCGGCAGCTTCGCGATCGCGGCGACCAGTTTGGGCACGAACGCGAACAGCTCGTGCGTGTCCGTATCCTGCAGTGTGTACTGGTACTGAGTCTTGGTCAGGTGGCCGCCGATGCGGATGATCGGGATATTTTGCAGGAAAACCGTGAAGCCGGGCATCCCGGTCAGTTTTGGGCGCAATTCCTGGATCACTTCATCCGGCGACGCGCGTTCGCTGCGTGGCTTGAGTGTGACGATCATGCGGCCGAGGTTCAGGGTCGACGAACTGCCGGATACGCCGATGAACGAAAGCACGCCGGAGACATTGCGGTTGGCGCGGATGATCTTTGCCGCTTCCTGCTGCTTGCGCGCCATGTCGTCGAAACCGACGTCCTGGGCGGCTTCGGTGAACACGAACAACTGTCCGGTGTCGTCCTCGGGCAGGAAGCCCTTCGGTACCATCACGAACAACACGACCGTCGCGAGCAGAATCAGCCCGAATGCTGCCAGCACCGCGCGCTGGTGCGAGAGACAGATCGACAGCGTGCGCCGGTAGAAACCGGCCATCGCCTCGAAACCGCGTTCGCAGGCCTGGTAAATGCGTCCGTGCCTGATCTGATCAATACCGTTACCGTGATGCGGTTTCAGCATGCGGCTGCACAGCATCGGCGTGAGGCTCAGGGAAACGAAACCGGACACCAACACCGCGGCGACGATGGTCACCGCGAATTCGTGCAGCAACCGGCCGATGATGCCGCCCATGAACAGCACCGGGATGAACACGGCCGCCAGCGACAAGGTCATCGACACGATCGTGAATCCAATTTCGCGCGCGCCGTCCAACGTCGCCTGCAACGCGGACTTGCCCATTTCCATGTGGCGCGAAATGTTTTCCAGCATGACGATGGCATCGTCGACCACGAAGCCGACGCACAGGGTCAGCGCCATCAGCGAAAGATTGTCGAGGCTGTAGCCGAACGGATACATGATCGCGAATGTGCCGACGATCGACATCGGCAAGGCCAGCGAGGGAATGATCGTCGCGCGCACGTTGCGCAGGAACACGAAGATCACCAGCACCACGAGGATCAGCGCGAGGAACAGGCTGAACTGCACTTCGTCGACCGAGGCGCGGATGCTTTGCGTGCGGTCGAAGAACACCTGCAACTTCACGCCGGCCGGCAACTGCTTCTCGAACTGCGGCAATACCTCGCGAATGCGTTCGACCACGGCGATGGTGTTCACGCCCGGTTGTTTCTGCACAGCCAGCACGACGCCGCGCTGGCCGTCGAACCAGGCGATGTGCTGGGCATTCTGGATGCCGTCGTAAACGTGGCCGATGTCGGACAGGCGCACCGGCGCGCCATTTTGATAACTCACGATCAGTTTGCCGAACGGCTTGGCCGCTTCGAACTGGCCATTGACCATCACGTTGTAAGTACGCTTGTCGCCGTACAGCGTGCCGGTCGGCAAATCGACGTTGCCGCTCGCCACCGCCTGCTGCACCTGATCGATGCCGATCCCGCGCGCAGCCATTGCGGAAGGATCAAGATCGATGCGCACCGCGTATTTGGTCGAACCGTAAACATTGACCAGCGCCACGCCCTCGACCATCGACAGGCGTTGCGCCAGCAGCGATTCGGCGTATTCGTCCACCTTCGACAGCGGCAGTGTCTTGCTGGTCATGCTCACGTAGAAGACGGGCGCATCCGCCGGATTGGTCTTGCGGAACGTCGGCGGCGTGGTCATCGTCGGCGGCAACTGCTTCTGCGCCGCGGAGATCGCCGACTGCACGTCCAATGCGGCGGCGTCGATATTGCGGTCGAGGGAAAATTGCAGCGTGATCTGGGTCTGGCCCAGACCCGAATCCGAGGTCATCGAATCCAGCGATGGGATCGACGAGAACTGTTTTTCCAGCGGCGTCGCCACCGCCGAGGCCATCGTTTCCGGCGATGCGCCGGGCAGGCTGGCGGTAACCTGGATGGTCGGGAAATCCACGTTCGGCAGATCCGACACCGGCAGCAGGCGGTAGGCCGCGATGCCGAACACGAGGATGCCGATCATGACCAGCGTGGTCATGATCGGACGGCGCACGAAGATTTCGGAGACGCTCACGACTGCTCAGTTCGCGGCTTGCACGATGCGCACCGGCGTGCCGTCGGCCAGCCGCGACTGACCATCCGTCACCACCGTCTCGCCGGCGCGCAATCCGCTCGAAATCACCGCTTCGTCATCCACGTCGCGCGCGACTTTCACGCTGCGCTGCTCGGCGCGCGCGTCGGATTTGACGACAAAGACGTAGTCGCCATCCGGGCCTTGCTTGACCGCCGCGGCCGGGATCGCCAGCGCATTCGCTTCGGTCGCCAGCGTCATCGAGACATCGACGAACTGGCCTGGCCACAACGCCTGGTCCGCGTTCGCGAATTCCGCGCGGACCTTCACCGTATTCGTGGTCGGATCCACGGCATTGTCCACAAAGGCGACTTTTCCACTTGTGCGCGCAGCAGCGCCTTCGACCCAGGCCTGGGCCGGAAGCTCGTCTTGCGCAAGCGCCGCGCGCACGCGGTCGACGTCGCGGCCGGGCACGGCGAACGTCACGTAGATCGGCGCGATGCGGTTGATCACGAGCAGCGGATTGCTGTCGTTCGCCTTGACCAGGTTGCCGGCCTGCACCAGCACGCGCCCGGCGCGACCGTCCATCGGCGCGGCGATGCCCGTGTAACCCAGCGTGAGCTTGGCAGCCTCGACGTTCGCCATGTCGACCTTGACGCTGGCCGCCGCCGCGGCTTCCGCGGTCACGTATTGCTGCATCTGGTCCGCCGAAATGAACCCTTTCTTCGCGACCGGCGCGTAGCGTTCGACCTGCGCACGGGCCAGATCGCGCGCGGCCACGTCCTTTGCCTGCGCTGCCTGTGCCTGCGCCAGCGCGGTCTGGGCCGGACGCGGATCGATGGAAAACAACAACTGGCCTTTCTTGACTTCGTCGCCATCCTTGACATGCACGTCGAGCAGTTGCCCGTCGACGAGCGACTTCACCGCCACGCTGTCGATGGCCTCGACCGTGCCCACGGCCTGCACGAGTTCCGGCATGGCCTTCTCTACAACGCGCGCAGTCACAACCGGCACGGCTGCTGCCACCGGCGCTGGCGCCTTGCCCGAACACGCCGCCAATACGGCGCAAACCGCAAGCGGCCAGCAACGAGCGACGTTTCGATGCGGCATGGGTTTCCCGTGACGATTCGCAATGCGCGATTATCGCCCGAGCGCAGGCCGGGCTGCGTAAAGACTTGTGAATCTCATCTACCCTGCCGAAAGTCACGTTGCGGCTGCATGTACTGCCTGCACACGCTAAACTGTGCATCCCGCGCCGGGCATGCACATGCTTTCGGCGCTTTTGTTGTTACAAGAATTGCACATGCGATTGTTCGATGCCCCCTTGCCGCGCGATGCGAATCATCGCGCCTTCTGGAACACGCCATCCGGCAGCGCCGCCGCGCTCGCCATCGCGCAGGCCGCGCGCCGCCATGCCGGAATCGTCGTCGCCGTCACCCACGACACGCATGCCGCGCACGCGCTGGAATCCGACTTGCGCATCTTCGCTGGTGACGATCTGGACGTGCTGCATTTTCCGGATTGGGAAACCCTGCCCTACGACCTGTTCTCGCCGCACCCGCAGATCGTCTCGCAGCGCATCGCCGCGCTGTACCGGCTGCCGTCGATCGCGCGCGGCGTGCTCGTGGTGCCGGCCGCGACACTGATCCAGCGCCTGGCGCCGCGCCGCTACATCGGTGGCTCGAGCCTGATGCTGGAACTGCGCCAACGCCTGGACCTGGCCGCCGAACAGCAGCGCCTGCAGGCTGCGGGTTATCGCAACGTTCCCCAGGTATCCGAACCCGGCGACTTCGCCGTGCGCGGCGCCCTGATCGACATTTTCCCGATGGGCGCCGCCGAGCCGTATCGCATCGAATTGTTCGATCGCGAAATCGATTCGATCCGCAGCTTCGATCCGGAAACGCAGCGCTCGTTGCACAAGGTGGAGAGAGTCCATTTATTGCCGGCGCGCGAATTCCCGCTCACCGAAGAATCGGCGAAAGCGTTCCGCAACACGCTGCGCGAGCGCTTTCCGATCGACCCGCGCCATTGCCCGCTGTATCAGGATCTGAAGGAAGGCGCGACGCCGGCAGGCATCGAGTATTACCTGCCGCTGTTCTTCGAACACACCGAAACCCTGTTCGACTATCTCGGCGCGGATCCGCTGTTCGTGCTGGCGGAAAACGCGCTCGCCGCAGCCGATGCGTTCTGGCAACAGGCGCAACAGCGCTACGACAGCCGCGCGCACGACATCGAACGGCCTATCCTGCCCGTTGCCGAACTTTATTTGCCGCCGGACAGGTTGCGCGAGCAGTTGAACGCACATCTGCGTGCGGAGTTCGTCGCGCCCGGCACGAACGCTCGCGCGGTCGACCTCGGCGCGAGCGCCGCGCCGATGCTGCCGATCAACCAGCGCGGCGCCGAACCCGCCGCCGAACTCAAACGCTTTCTTGCCGATTACGCCGGGCGCGTGCTGATCGCGGCGGATTCAGCGGGACGGCGCGAAGCGTTGCTTGAGCAACTCGCTCAGGCGAATTTGCAGCCGCAGGTCGTGCACTCGTGGCAGGAATTCCTTGGAGGCACGACGAAGCTGGCGGCCGCCGTCGCCGCGTTCGACGACGGCTTCGCACTCGCCGATCCTCCACTCACGGTCCTCACCGAGCGCCAACTGCTCGGCGAACGTGCGCAACAGGCACGCCGGCGCAAGGTCGCCGCACGCGATCCGGAAACCGTCCTGCGCGATTTGTCGGAACTGGCCATGGACGCGCCCATCGTGCATGCAGACCACGGCGTGGGCCGCTACAAAGGATTGACGCGTCTGGAAGTCGGTCTGATCCAAAACAAGGATGCGTCCGGCGAATTCCTCGTCATCGAATACGCCAACGCCGACAAGCTCTACGTGCCGGTCGCGCAATTGCACCTGGTGTCGCGCTATTCCGGTACCGCGCCGGAACTCGCGCCGCTGCACTCTCTCGGCGGCACAGCCTGGGAACGCGCCAAGCGCCGCGCCGCGCAGAAGGTCCGCGATGCCGCGGCTGAACTGCTCGCTCTCTACGCGCAGCGCGAAGCGCGCCAGGGGCACGCGCTCGTCTACGATCGCGCACTCTATGAACAGTTCGCCGCCACATTCCCGTTCGAGGAAACGCCGGACCAGTTGCAGGCGATCGAGGCCGTGATCGCCGACCTCGCCTCGGGCAAGGCGATGGACCGCGTGGTCTGCGGTGACGTTGGTTTCGGCAAGACCGAGGTCGCGCTGCGTGCCGCCTTCGTCGCCGCGACCGCGGGCAAGCAGGTTGCCGTGCTGGTGCCGACCACCCTGCTCGCGCAACAGCACTACCAGAACTTCCGCGACCGCTTCGCCGACTGGCCGGTGCGCGTGGAAGTGATCTCGCGCTTCAAGTCGAGGAAGGAAACCGACGCTGCGCTGGCGAAACTGCGCGACGGCAAGATCGACGTGATGATAGGCACGCACCGGCTGCTGCAGGCGGACGTGAAGTTCAAGGATTTGGGCCTCGTCATAGTCGACGAGGAACATCGCTTCGGCGTGCGCCACAAGGAAACGCTGAAGAAATTGCGCGCCGAGGTCGACCTGCTCACCCTCACCGCAACGCCGATTCCGCGCACGCTGAACATGGCGATGGCCGGTCTGCGTGACCTGTCCATCATCGCCACGCCGCCCGAGCATCGACTCGCGGTGAAGACTTTCGTCACACCCTACGACGCGGCCACGGTGCGCGAGGCGTTCCAGCGCGAGCTCGGGCGTGGCGGCCAGGTTTACTTCCTGCACAACGCGGTCGACAGCATCGAACGCACTGCGCGTGAGCTGGGCGATTTGATTCCGGACGCGCGCATCCGCATCGCCCACGGCCAGATGCCCGAGCGCGAACTCGAGCAGGTGATGCTGGATTTCTACCGCCAGCGCTTCAATGTGCTGGTGTGCACGACCATCATCGAATCGGGCATCGACGTGCCGAGCGCGAACACCATCCTGATCGACCGTGCCGACCGCTTCGGCCTCGCCCAGTTGCACCAGTTGCGCGGCCGCGTCGGGCGTTCGCATCATCGCGCCTACGCCTACCTGATCGTGCCCGACAAGCGCACGCTGAGTGCGGATGCGGAAAAGCGCCTCGACGCCATTGCCGCGATGGAAGAGCTCGGCGCCGGCTTCACCCTGGCCACGCACGATCTGGAAATCCGCGGTGCCGGCGAGCTGCTCGGCGAGGAACAATCCGGGCAGATCGAGGAAATCGGATTCGGCCTTTATTCCGAACTGCTCGACCGCGCCGTGCGCGCGCTCAAGTCCGGCAAGGTGCCGGATTTCGACCTCGCCAGCGAGCACGACGCCGAAGTCGAGCTGCATGTTCCGGCCTTGATCCCCGACGACTACCTCGCCGACGTGCACGCGCGCCTGACCCTGTACAAGCGCATCGCCAGCGCGCGCGATGTGGATGCGCTGCGCGAACTGCAGGTGGAAATGATCGACCGCTTCGGCCTGCTGCCGGAGCCGGTCAAGAACCTGTTCGCCGCGGCGGCACTCAAACTCGGCGCGAACGCGCTTGGCATACGCAGGCTCGAACTCGGCGAGAACGGCGGCCGCATCGTGTTCCGCCCGAATCCGGCCATCGAACCGATGACGGTGATCAAGCTGATCCAGACGCAGCCGAAAACCTATGCGTTGGACGGCCAGGACAAGCTCAGGATCCGTATGCCCCTGCCTGGCGCGGCCGAACGCCTCGGCGCCGCACAGAACCTGTTGCGGACATTGGCGGCGAAACCGTGACGACCCTGTCCATAAAGGTCAAGCCGAACGCGCGCCGCAGTTCTCTCGAACAAGTCGGCGACTCCTGGCTCGCGCAAATCAAGTCGCCGCCGGTCGACGGCAAAGCGAACGCGGAACTGATTGCACTCGTCGCGGAAAAATTCGGTTGCCGCAAGGCGCAGGTGTCGATCAAGGCCGGCGCGGGTAGTCGGGCGAAACTGGTGCGGATCGAGGATTGAATCAATTGCTCGTCATTCCGGCAGGGACTGCCGGAATCCAGTGGCCAAGGATGGCATCCATGCCGTCTGGACTCCGGCAATCCATGCCGGAGTGACAAACCTTCCGATTTCAATTCACCTCGCCACCCAATTTCCCCATGAACTGCCGGTAATACTGCAACTCGGCGATCGAGTCGCGCACATCGCTCAACGCGGTGTGCGTGGATTCCTTGGTGAAGCCCTTCGCCAATTCCGGATTCCAGCGCCGCACCAGTTCCTTGATCGTGGACACGTCGAGGTTGCGGTAGTGAAAAAACCGCTCCAGGCGCGGCATCAGGCGATGCAGGAAACGCCGGTCCTGGCAGATGGAATTGCCGCACATCGGCGATTTGCCAGCCGGCACCCAGCGGTTCAGGAAATCCACGGTCAGCGCCTCCGCCTGCGCCATGTCTACCGTGGAATCCAGCACGCGCTGCCACAGGCCCGATTTGGCGTGCTGCTTGCGGTTCCAATCGTCCATGGCATCAAGTCTCGTCACGCCATGATGGATGGCGAATTCTGGACCTTCTTCCAATATATTCAATGATTTATCGGTAACTATGGTGGAGATTTCGAGGATGGAATCGGTGTCCGTATCCAGTCCGGTCATCTCCAGATCGATCCAGATCAGATGGTCTTCGTGCGGCATCGTCAGGTTCATGCGGCGAATCTTCCTGTCCTGTTGTCCGTACCTTAGCATCCGTACCGCGAATCTGCCCAGTCCGGCACGATTTGCGCATGGCCAGACGCACCACTAGACTCCGGCACTTGTGTCTGTGGCTTTCAGGGAAGCCGACATGGATCGCATCCTGCTCGTTGAACCTTCCGCAACACGCCGGCGCGCGATGCACGGGCTGCTGGCGGCGCGCGGGTTCGCGGTCAGCGAGTTGTCCGACTATGCACAGGCGCTGCCGCTGATCGAACGCCTGGGCAGCACGACGCTGGGGTTCCGCGGCATCGTCGTCGGCTGGC
Source organism: Rudaea sp. (assembly GCA_035473575.1). Classification (GTDB taxonomy): domain Bacteria; phylum Pseudomonadota; class Gammaproteobacteria; order Xanthomonadales; family Rhodanobacteraceae; genus Rudaea. The sequence continues at coordinate 36,970 of DATIOA010000038.1, forward strand.
CGGAACATAGCGACCCGATTGCCGAGCAGGTTTTCTCGATACTGCACCGCGACGAGTTCGAGCATTTCGCGGTATTGCTGCTCGCCGACAACAACGACGGCGCGGCGGTCAACTGGATGATGAAGCGCGCCAGCACCGGTCTCTTGCTGTGGAGCGACTACAGCGAATGCGCCGAGGCGATGGTCAAGCTGCTCAATCCGCCCTCGCCGGTGACGCAGGATCTGGACGTCGGCGGTCAATCGCACCTGCGCGTGCTGTTCGTCGACGACTCGGCCACGGTGCGCATTGCGTTCCGCCGTCTGCTGATGAAGCACGGTTACCTGGTCGAAACCGCCGAGGACGTCGAGGACGGCTGGCGCAAGGCGCAGGCGACCGCGTTCGACCTCGCCATCGTCGACTACTTCATGCCCGGCGACCCGGGTACGGTGCTGGTGCAGCGGATGAAGAACGATCCGCGCACCGCGAACGTGCTGTCCGCCGTCATCACTGGCACGTATTCGGATCGTGTCATCAACGAATCGCTGTCCGCCGGCGCGCTGGAGTGCCTGTTCAAGAGCGAGGCGCGGGAATTGTTCCTCGCGCGCTTGGGCTCGCTCGCGCGCGCCGTGCAGGATCGCAAATCGGTCGACGCCGAACGCCGCCGCCTGCAGAGCATCCTCAGTTCCGTCGGCGACGGCGTGTACGGCGTGGATGGTCGCGGCACGATCCAGTTCATCAACCCCGCCGCGCTCGACATGCTCGGCTACGACAACGCCGGCGATCTGGTCGGCGAATCCGCCTACGAAATCTTCCATCACAGTTACGAGGACGGCACCGCTGTGCCGCGCAGCGCCTGTTTCCTGTGCCAGTGCTACGCGCAGGGCGATCAGGTGCCGGGCTGGCAAACGGTGTTCTGGAGCCGCTCCAAACGCCCGGTGCCGGTGGAATGCACGGTCTATCCGATGCAGGTCGAAGGCCGTCGCGAAGGTTCGGTGGTCGCATTCCGCGACATTTCCGCGCGGCGCATGCTGGAAGAAGAACTGCGCTGGCAGGCCAGCCACGACGCGCTCACCAAGCTCAACAACCGCGCCTGGTTCGAAACGCAGCTTGAGCAAGAGATCGCTCGGCTGAAGCGCACCGACCAGGTGTCGCTGCTGCTGTTCCTCGACCTCGATCGTTTCAAATACATCAACGACACCGCCGGCCACACTGCGGGCGACCAGTTGCTGGTCGAGATCGGCCGGCGCCTGTCCGCACGCCTGCGCGCCAGCGACCACATCGCACGCATGGGCGGCGACGAGTACGCGGTGATCCTGCGCAACGTCAACAACGCCGACATCGCGCAAATCTCCGACGAATTCCGCAAGGCGCTCGGCGCCCTGCCCTTCGTCTATGGCGGCAAGAGCTATCGTGTCGGCACCTCGATCGGCGTGGCGCGGCTCGATCAGCACACGCCTTCGCAAAGCGAGGCAATGGCGGCCGCGGACGTGGCCCTGCACCTGGCCAAGCGCAATGGCCGCAACCAGATCCACGTGTTTTCCGCCGACACCGACCAGCGCGCACGCATGGACATGGAACTGGGCTGGTCGGCGCGGCTGGAATCGGCTCTGAAGAACGACGGCTTCGCGCTGTGCTTCCAGCCCATCCTGCCGCTGGCCAACCTCGACTACGAGCACCTGCCGGAACAGCATGGCGCATTGTGGCCGCGCTACCAGCGCCTGCACGGCCAGCAGCAGCGCATGTTCTACGAGATACTGATCCGCCTGCGCGCGCCGGATGGCTCGCTGGTCGCCCCAAACGCGTTCCTGCCCGCGGCCGAACGCTTCAGCATGGTCGCCGACATCGATCGCTGGGTGATCCGCCACGCCTTCCAGGCACTGCGCGAACAGAACCGCCACGATGCGCCGATGGGTCTGTCGATCAACCTCGCCTCGCAATCGCTCGTCCACGGCAACCTCGGCGGCTTCATCACCGATTGCCTGGTCGAGTTCGATGTCGATCCGCGCGCGGTGATTTTCGAGATCACCGAAGCGGGCGCGATCAGTCACCTGGAAGCTACGCGCCATTTGATCGCCGAGCTGAAACCGTTTGGCTGCCGCTTCGCGCTGGACGATTTCGGCATCGGTTTTTCGTCGTTCGCGCACCTGAAGCACCTGGACGTGGATTTCCTCAAGATCGACGGCTCCTTCATCCGCGAACTGCTCAACGACCCGGTGGATCTCGCCGTCATCAGCGCGATCACCAACATCGCCCACTCGATCGGCAAGATCGCCGTCGCGGAGCATGTCGACCGCCCGGAAATCCTGCGCGCCCTGCACGCCTGTGGCGTCGACCAGGCCCAGGGTTTCTACATCGGCAAACCGCAGCCGACGCTGCGGGCGGCGAATGGGCAGCTCGAGCTGATCCAGGATCATGTCGCGACTGGCGGAAACGCCGCTTGAGTTGCGTGCTAACCTGCGCCGATGCGCGCGGACACGATCTACTGGCACGATTACGAGACTTCCGGCACCGATGCGCGGCGCGACCGCCCGGTGCAATTCGCCGGCCAGCGCACGACACTCGATCTTGAATCCGTCGGCGATCCGACATCCATCTTTTGCCAGCCGGCACCGGACGTGCTGCCGCAACCGGCGGCCTGCATGGTCACCGGCATTTCGCCGCAACGCGCGCAGCGAGAAGGCGTCGTCGAGGCCGAATTCGCCGCGCACATCCGCGACGAACTGGGCGCGCCGGGCACCTGTGGTGCCGGCTACAACTCCATCCGTTTCGACGACGAGTTCACGCGCAACCTGCTCTACCGCAACTTTTACGATCCTTATGAACGCGAATGGAAGGACGGCAACTCACGCTGGGACATCATCGACCTGGCACGGATGTGCTACGCGCTGCGGCCAGCGGGAATCCAGTGGCCGTCGAACGAAAAAAACCTCCCAAGCTTCAAGCTGACCGACCTCACGGCGGCCAACGGAATCGCACACGCGCACGCGCACGATGCGTTGTCCGACGTGCAGGCCACGATCGCGTTCGCGCGCTTGCTCAAGCACGCGCAGCCACGCCTCTGGGATTTTTATTTCGGCCTGCGCCGCAAGGCTGAAGCATTCAAGTACCTGGACTACGCGCATCGTGCGCCAGTCCTGCACGTTTCCTCGCGCTATTCGGCCGAACGCGGATGCACGGCGATGGTAGCGCCACTGGCTGCGCATCCGAGCCAGCCGAACGGCGTGATCGTCTACGACTTGTCGGTGGATCCCACTTCACTCATCGAATTGAATGCGGATGAAATCCACGATCTCGTGTTCACGCCGAAGGCGGACTTGCCCGAGGAATTCACGCGCATCCCGCTGAAAACCGTGCACGTGAACAAGTCGCCGGCACTGGCGCCCCTGGCGGTACTGAAGGATGTGGACACGCGGCGCATCGGTCTGGACGCCGCATTGTGCGAGAAACACCTCGACGCACTGCGCCGCGCCGCGGACATCGCGGAAAAGGTCCGCCGCGTCTTCGCCGTCGAGCGCGACAAGCAGGAAACGCTCGATCCGGAACTGGCGATTTACGCGGGCTTCCCGAGCGACGCCGACAAGCGCCTGTTCGCCAAGGTTCGCGCCTCGCCGCCAGCAGGCTTGCGCGAATATGCGGACGCGTTCCGGGATTCACGCTATGCGGAATTGCTGTTCCGCTACCGCGCGCGCAATTTTCCGACATCGCTGGATGCCGCCGAGCGCGAGCGCTGGATGGAGTTCCGCCGCAGGCGCCTTACCGAATCGACGACGCTGACGAGCGTGACACTGGACGAATATTTCACGCAGATTGCCGCGCTGCGTGCGAATCCGGCGGCGAGCGGCGCGCAACAGACCTTGCTCGACCAGCTCGAACAATGGGGTCATCATGTCGCGCGGGACGTCGACTACACCATCACATCACGATGAGCAAAACCTATTTTTCCAGGAACACCTTCGCGTTCCTGCGTGCACTGGATCGCAACAACAACCGGCCGTGGTTCCACGCACATCAGGCCGACTACGAGCGCCATGTGCGCGAGCCGTTCCTGCAATTGATCGCCGACCTGGAAACTCCGCTCGCGAAGATCAGCCGACACTTCCGCGCCGATCCGCGCAAGGCCGGCGGCTCGCTGTTTCGCGTGCATCGCGACACGCGCTTCGCCAACGACAAGACACCTTATAAACCCTGGGCCGGCGCGCGCCTGTTCCACGAGCGCCGCCGCGAAGTGGCCGCGCCATCGTTCTACCTGCATATCGCGTCGCGCGATTGCTTCGCCGGCGGCGGCATCTGGCATCCGGAACCACCGACGCTCAAGCGCATTCGTGATTTCCTTGCCGACAATCCGGCGGCATGGAAGCGCGCCACGCAGGGCAAGGCATTCCACGAGCATTTCGCATTCTGGGGCGAAAGCCTGACCCGCCCGCCGCGCGGCTATCCCGTCGATCACGAACTGATCGAGGACTTGAAGCGCAAGAGTTACGCGGCGGGCGGCGAGTTCAGCGAAGCGCTGGCCTGTTCGACCGAATTGCTGCCCTTCTCCGTCGCGACGTTCAAGCGCCTTGCGCCGATGATTGATTACCTGTGTGCGGCGCTCGAGTTGGAATTCTGATCCTCAGGCGCGAACAAAATCGAACGCGAGCACATCACGGATATCGTCCGTAGCCATCATCGCCATCAACAGGCGCTCGATACCCATCGCGACGCCGGCGCAGTCGGGCAATCCGCTTTCGAGTGCGGCGAGAAAATTTTCGTCCAGCGGCAGTTCCGGCAAGCCGCGTTCGCGACGGCGCATGTTGTTGCGCAGGAAGCGCGTGCGTTGCTCGGCTACATCGGTCAGCTCGTGATAACCATTGGCCAGCTCCTGCGTGCCGACGTAAAGCTCGAAGCGTTCCGCGACCGGCGGATCGCCCGCACGGATTTTCGCCAGCGCGCATTGCGAAGCCGGGTAATCGAACACGACCGTGATGCGATCGGAGGGAAAATCGGGCTGGATGCGATGCGTCAACAGCAGGTCCAGCCAGTCGTCGCGGCCCAATCCCGATGGGTCGACGCGCACCTCGCCTATCGCGGCACGCAGCTCCGCTTCGCTCGCGGCGAGCGGATCGAGCCCGAGCATGTCGCGGAACAAGTCGCGATATGTGGATTTGCAGACATCCGCGTGCTTGCCGACCAACGCCAGCGCGCCCCGCACCAGT
>DATIOA010000039.1:0-4903 GCA_035473575.1 Rudaea sp.
CACGCGGCGTTCGGGGTGTGCTGCCTCGGCCTCATCTTCGGCCTGGTCAACTACTTCTTCATGCGCGCCTCGCTGGCGCACATCGGCTCGGAGCCGGACACGCGCCCGTTCCAGGTCAAGCGCCTGCTCGCCGTGCTCGGCATCGGCGCGGTGTGCGTGGTGATCGCGGCGGTGATCCTGCAGCACCAGGCCATCGCGCGCGCCTTCGTGTGGGCTGCCGGCGCGGCCATGCTCGGCATCTTCGGCTACCTCATCGCCAAGAGCCATCGCAGCGAGCGTGCCGGACTCATCGCCGCGCTGGTACTGACCATCCAGACCATCTTCTTCTTCATCTTCTACCAGCAGATGCCGACCTCGCTGGCGCTGTTCGCGCTGCGCAACACGAACTGGGACTGGAGCCTGTTCGGCGTGCATTTGTATACCTGGCTGCCAGGGCAATACCAGGCGCTCAATCCGATCTGGATCATGATCCTGTCGCCGATCCTGGCCTGGCTGTATACGCATTTCGGCAAGCGCGGCAAGGATATTTCCATCGCCGCCAAGTTCGCGCTCGGCTTCGCCATGGTCGCGGCCGGCTATTTCGTCTACGGCATGGCGGGCCTGTACGCCGACGCCGCGGGCAAGGCTTCGACCTGGGTGCTGATCTGGGGCTTCGGCCTGTATTCACTCGGCGAGCTGCTGGTCTCGGGCCTGGGCCTGGCGATGATCGCGCGCTACGTGCCGGCGCGCATGGGCGGCTTCATGATGGGCGCCTACTACGTCGGCGTCGGCATTTCGCAATACCTGGGCGGCATCGTGGCCAACTACGCCGCGATCCCGCAGGACGTCACCGATCCGCTGCAGACCCTGCCGATCTACACCCACCTGTTCACCAACCTGGGTTACGCCGGCATCGTGTGCACCGTCATCGCAATCGCGGTGCTGCCGCTGATGAACAAACTTTCGGCCGAGCATCACAGCGCGAAGGCGAAATAGCCCGCTTCGCAAACCACGGCAGGCGAGTGTAAGCATTTGCAAACGCGGCCCCGGCAACGGGGCCTTGCCGTACACTTCGCGCGCATGAGCGAAGCGAAGATCCTGCTGGCCGACGACGACGAGGAGCTGTGCCAGCTCCTGCGCGATTTCCTCGCGCGCGACGGATTCGCCGTCGATGTCAGCCACGACGGCGACGAGGCGCTCGCGCGTGCGCGCGACGGCGGCTACGACGCATTGATCCTCGACGTGATGCTGCCCGGCCGCTCGGGGCTGGACCTGCTGCGCGAGCTGCGCCGCGACGACACCCTGCCGGTGCTCATGCTCACCGCGCTCGGCGAAGACCTCGACCGCATCCTCGGCCTGGAACTGGGCGCCGACGACTACGTGCCCAAGCCGTGCAATCCGCGTGAGATCGCCGCGCGCCTGCGCGCGATCCTGCGCCGCACGCGCGGCGACGGCGATGCGGCGCGGCTGGACGATGTCAGCATTGGTCCGGTGTCCCTGCGCGCCACTTCGCGCAGCGCGACCCTGCGCGGCGAAGCGCTGACCCTGACCGGCACCGAGTTCAACGTGCTCGCCGTGCTCTTGCGCGACGCGGGCAAGGTCGTCAGCAAGGAATCCCTGTCGCAGGACGTGCTCGGGCGCCCGCTCGGGCCGTTCGACCGCAGTATCGATGTACACATTTCCAAATTGCGGCGCAAGCTCGGCAACGCCGCCGACGGCGAATCGATGATCGGTACCGTGCACCGCGGCGGCTATGTCTTCAGAATCGTGGATGAAGGCTGACATGCGCGGTCTGTTCTGGCGCATCTTCGCCCTGTTCTGGCTGGTCAGCGTGGTGCTGATCGTCGCGTTGGCCTGGACCGCGACCAGCCATTTCGAGAGCGCGAAAATTCCCGGCCTCGGCATCACGCGCCTGCAGGCGGCCATGGACGACCAACTGCTGCGCACGTCCGTGGAATTCCATCATCACGGCGTGGATGGATTGCGCAAATGGTTGCAAAGTTCCGAAGGCTACGGCCCGGGAACGGTATATGTCGTGGATGCCCAGGACCACGATCTGCTGGACCGCACCCTGCCCGATGCCGCACACGCGGCGCTCGCCGCGGCGGCGGACGCGGACACGCCCGAGCGCGTGCGCCTGCGCCCGTTGCACGAACGCGGCGAACCCGCGCAATACCGAGCCGTGGCGGTGTTCGGCGGCTCGTTCCTGACGCGCCTGATCTGGCGCAGGCCGATGACGTTCTGGTCCAACATCGGCATCGCGATGCTGATCTGCGCGCTGGCCAGCGCCCTGCTCGCCTCGTACGTGTCCGCCCCGCTCTCGCGCATCCGCGCCAGCGCGCGCCGCGTCGCGCGGGGAGATTTGTCCGCGCGCGTCGGCGAAGTGCGCTTCGGCCGCAGCGCCGAGGTGCTCGCGCTGGCCGAGGAATTCGACGGCATGGCCGCGCGCTTGAAGGAACTCGTCGACGGCCAGCGCCGCCTCATCCGCGACGTCTCGCACGAAATGCGCTCGCCATTGTCGCGCCTGCGCGTGGCGCTGGAACTGGCGCGCCCGCAGGCCAACGCCGATGCCGCCATGCAACTCGACCGCATCGAGCGCGAGGCCGAGCGGCTCGAGGAAATGATCGGGCAGGCGATCCAGCTCTCGCGCATGGAAACCACGCTGCCGGAACAAATCGACGATGTCGCCTTCGACGAACTCGTCGCCGACATCGCCGCCGACGCCACGTTCGAGGCGCAGGCGCGCCCGTGCGCGTTGCGCATCGCGCAGAGTGCGCCGCTGACCGTGCGCGCGGAAGAGGAGCTGCTGGCGAGCGCGGTGGAAAACGTGGTGCGCAACGCAGTGCACTACACCGCGCCGCACAGCGAGGTGGACCTGCGCCTGGATCGCGTCGAAGGCCAGGCGCGGCTGCGCGTGCGCGACATGGGGCCGGGCGTGCCGGCCGCGGATTGCGCACGCATCTTCGAGCCCTACTTCCGCACCGATGCCGCGCGCCAGCGCAAGAGCGGCGGCAGTGGCTTGGGGCTCGCCATCGCCAAACGCGCGATCGAACGCCAGGGCGGACGCATCCGCGCCAGCAATGCGGATGGGGGCGGGTTGGAAATCGAGATACTTCTGCCGCTGGCCTAGTTCACGACTCTCAACGCAACGTCGTCCATCCAGCCATCGCCGGCGTCGAGCAGCGTGACGCCGACCGTCAGTTGGTGCGCCACTGCCGGGACCTTCAACCGCACCGACTCGCTTTTCCAGGCGGTGTCGCCAGTCAATCCCTGCGAATAGACCAAAGTGCCCGGCAGATCTGCGTCGACGAACAACTTCCAACCGCCGGGGCCGACGCCCTTGCTCTTGAGCATCGCCGAAAATTCGACGGTCTTGCCGGCATAGGTGCGCGCATCTAGTGTTTGCGTGAGCGAGCCGAAGACCTGTGGCGAGGTGCGCGTCATGCGAAAACTGCCGTGTCCGGCGTAAGCATCTACCGGATCGATCCGCATCAGATACGACGGCGGCCCGGCATGCTGGGTCTTGTTCCATCCAGGCACGTCGTCGTCGGCGCCGGTCTGCTCGAAATCCGCATTGACCATTGCAGCGCCCGAGGCCTGCGGCGCGGTGCTATTGCCGAACGCCGGGGCGGGCAGGTTCTTTTGTGCTTGCGAACCGCCCTGTCCGCAGGCCGCCAGGAGCAAAGCGGCCAAAATCGAATAATGCTTCATCGCTTCCTCTCGCGTCGTGTCGAGCATGGTAGCGATATGCCGCCGCACAGGCGAATTCTGGCAGAATGCCGCCATGGAACGCCTCACCGCCCGCGAACTCTTCGACAAGGTCAGCCAGCGCCTCGCCCTGCGCTGGGTGGCCGGCCAGCGCGGCGAGCATCGCGCCATCGTGCCTGCGGAAAAACAGCCGCGCCGGCCGTCGCTCGCCGGGTATCTGAACATCATCTATCCGAACAAGATCCAGATCGTCGGTTCGGAGGAACTGGCTTGGCTCGACGGACTCGACTCGCGGCAGCGCTGGGAGATGGTCGAGAAGATCATGGGTTTCTCGCCGACCGCGCTGATCGTCACCAAGGACCAGGCCGTGCCCGCGGACCTGCGCGACGCCGCCAACGAATCCGGCACGCCGCTGTGGGTGAGCAACCAGCGCGGGCACGAGTTGCTCACCTACCTGCAATACCACCTCGCGCGCATGCTCGCGCGGCGCGTGACCCTGCACGGCGTGCTGATGGAGGTGTATTCCATCGGCGTGCTGATCACCGGCGAATCGGGTTCGGGCAAATCCGAGCTCGCGCTGGAACTCATCACCCGCGGCCATCGCCTCGTCGCCGACGACGCACCGGAATTCATCCAGATCGCGCCGGACGTGATCGACGGCACCTGCCCGGAAATGCTGCAAGACCTGCTCGAAGTACGCGGCCTTGGCATCCTCAACGTACGCGAGATGTTCGGCCAGACGGCCGTAAAGCCGTCCAAATACCTGCGCCTCGTCGTACACCTGGACCCGCTGCCGCGCGAGCAACCGATCGAACAAGGCGGGCTGGAACGCATCTACGGCGCCAACAGCTACCGCGAAATCCTCGACACCAAAATCCCGCAGGCCACGATTCCCGTCGCCCCCGGCCGCAACCTCGCCGTGCTGGTCGAAGCTGCCGTGCGCAACCATGTCCTGAAAACCAAGGGCTTCGATCCTGCGCAAACCTTCCTCGACCGCCAAGCCCACCAGATGCAGCGGCAGGCGCCGTGGTGAGGAAATTGGGGCAAGTTGATTTTTCGGATCCTTTTCCAGTCACTGGTGGATACGCTTCACACGTCAATTTTCCGGTATCGCATTGGTAAGTGGGCAGTTTTCCAGGCTACGCAGGCGTATTTGTTCACCCCCAAGATCGGTATAAAGTCGTGCCGATGCTGCATAGACTTGATCGGAAATCAC
>DATIOA010000040.1:0-29270 GCA_035473575.1 Rudaea sp.
GGCGCGACGACCAGTCCGGCCGCGACCTTGGCGAGCACCGATTGCGTGTCCGACAGCGGCAGCGATTTCCAGAACAGCACGCTGCGGTCGGCGCGGTCGTTGTACAGCGCGCCGAGCGCGTAGAAAAACACGACCACGAACAGGGCGATGCGGATCGGCATGCCCATCGTGATCAGGCCGACGTCGAGCGCGCCCTGGAATTTCGCCATCGCATCGGCATCGAGGTGGCTCGTCAGTTGATCGATATGGATGCCGTTCAAGGTAAAGCCATTTCGGTGCGCGGTGAATTCGGCGGTGATCAGGCCCATCGCCATGAAGGCCAGCATGACCAGCGCGATGATCAGCGGCGTCCACAGGAATCCGCCGCGGTGTTCCCAGAACTCGCGCCGGACCTGCCAGAGGAACTTGCTGATCGGCGTGATCGGCTTCATGACGTTCGTATTCATGCTGTCTTGATTCATGAGTAAGTTCCTTTCATCGTTGCAACGAACAGATCCGCAACGCTGGGTTTATGCAGTTCGCCGAGTTCGGCCAGACGCGCCTTGTCGATGCCGTCGAACAGGAAGATGGACTTGCCGAAGATCTGGCGCTCGTACAGCGGTTTGAGCGCACGCGCAGCATCGGCCTTGTCCGGATTCACCATCACTTCCGCGAAGCGCTCGCCGACGTCGTCCATCGTCGCATCGAGCACGATCTTGCCTTCCTTGATGAACAGCAGGTCGGTGAGGATGTGTTCGATCTCCTCGATCTGATGCGTGGTCACGAGAATGGTCTTCTGCTCGTCGAAATAATCGCCGAGCAAGTTGTTGTAGAACTCCTTTCGATACAGGATGTCCAGGCCCAGGGTCGGCTCGTCGAGGATGAGCAACTTGGCGTCGATCGCCATGACCAGCGCGAGGTGCAACTGCACGATCATGCCCTTGGATAGTTCGCGCACGCGTTGCGTCGGCTTGATTTTGGTACGTGCCAGCAGTTTTTCGCATTTCTCGCGCGAGAAACGCGGATGCACGCCGCCGACGAAATCCACCGCGTCGCCCACGCGCAGCCAGCGCGGCAGCACGGCCACGTCGGCGATGAAGCACACCTGCTCCATGAGCTCGGTGCGGTGGGTGCGCGGATCCAGGCCGAGTACGGACAACTGGCCGTCGAATTCGGCCAGCCCGAGGATGGCTTTCAACGCGGTGGTCTTGCCGGCGCCGTTCGGCCCGACCAGGCCGACGATGCGTCCGGGTTCGATGTCCAGATTCACGTTGTCCAACGCGACCGTGTTGCCGTAGCGCTTGGACAGTCCTTTTGCCTGCACGACGGCGGTCATGATTTCTCTCCCGTGTTTTCAGCTTTCTTGATCAGTGTGGCCAGATCCAGATTCATGCGCTGGATGCGCGCGAACAGGGCCGGCCATTCCTCGCGCAGGAAGTGTTCGCGTTCGGATTTCATCAGCGTGCCGCGAGCGCCATCGGTTACGTACATGCCCAGCCCCCTGCGTTTTTCCACGAGTTGTTCGTCCACGAGTTCCTGGTATCCCTTCGAAACGGTGATCGGGTTGAGCTGGAAATCGGCGGCGACCTGGCGTACCGAGGGCAGGGCGTCGCCGGGCTTGAGCACGCCGTCCAGGATCATCGCCACCACGCGGTCGCGCAGTTGGCGGTAGATCGGCGCGTTGTCGTTCCAGGTGATGCTCATGCTCATTCCTTGCTGCCGATCCGCGGCAGAACCTTGCCGAAAGAATAGTAAGGCATGTCTATGCTCGACCCGCGCAGCGGCGTGGCGGTGGCGGAAGCGGCAGGCAGATTGGGCAATGCCACGTCAATGACGAGCCGGGCTGGACTCTGCTTCCGCGCCGCGGCTGCGGCGAGATCGTCCGCCGTCGGGTGTACGTGGATCGTCGGTAGCATCACCGGTTCGGATATCGCGCTACGCGCCGATTTGGCGATGGTCGCGGCAGGTGTTGCCGCCTGCGCGGCCCGTCCGCCATGGTTGGCGAAAATCGCCAAGGTCAGCATCAGGCCGGTGGCGATCGCGATGGCGGCGCGGATCAGCAGTGCTTGCAGGTACATGGTTGTCTCCCGTCCAGTGATTTGACGTACTAGTGTTGTATCTAAGTATAACACCTAGACAGGACTTGTCAAGCGTCTTTCCGCAGAAAAACTTCATCCAGGAAAGTCGCGGTGCCAGTTTTGCAGGAAAATCGATAGAAAACAGCGAGATGCATCGTCGACCGGAGCACCGGTCAAGTTTCACGCTCCAGCGCTTCGTGGGCGGACAGCCATTGTTCTTCAAGCTTTGCGAGCTCGGCGGATAGAGCTGACGCCTGTCGCGTCAGTCCTTGAAGCTGCGCGGACTGGCTGCTGTCGTAGAGGGCCGGGTCGGCAAGTGCGGAATCGGTTTGCCGTTTGTCGGCTTCGACCTGGGCGATGCGCTTTTCGAGGCGCTGCGCTTCTTGCTGCAGTGTCGTCAGGCGCGCACGTTCGTCTGCATTGGCGCGGCGTGCGTCGCGACGCTTGTTGCCGGATGCGGGCTTCTCGGGCGTCGTCGCGTTGCTGTTCGCGGCACGCAGCACCTGGCGTGCGTAGTCGTCCAGATCGCCGTCGTAGGGGGTCACGCGTCCGCCGCCGACATGCAGCAACGTGTCGCAGCAGGCGCGGATCAACGCGCGGTCGTGCGCAACCAGTACCACGGCGCCGGCGAAATCGTTCAGTGCCTCGGTCAGCGCCTCGCGCATGTCCAGATCGAGGTGATTGGTCGGTTCGTCCAGCAGCAACAGATTGGGGCGTTGGAAAACCGTCAGCGCGAGGCACAGGCGTGCCTTCTCGCCGCCGGAAAATGGCGCCACCGGTTCCAGTGCGCGTTCGCCGGCAAAGCCGAACCCGCCGAGGAAATCGCGCGCGGCCTTTTCGCCGAGGGCGGGATCCAGGCGCAGCAGATGTGCTACCGCGCTCGCGGACGGATCGAGTTGTTCAAGCTGATGCTGGGCAAAGTAGCCGATCGCAAGGTCCTTCGCCGCGATGCGCTCGCCGGCCAGTGGCGCGATTTGCCCGGCCAGCAATTTCACCAGCGTGGATTTGCCCGCGCCGTTGGCGCCGAGCAGGGCGATGCGATCGCCCGGGGCGAGAATCAGGGTGATGTCGTCGAGGACACGGCGCTCGCCGTAACCGGCGGCGGCGTCGTCGAGCTTGAGCAGGGGCGCGGGCAGGCGCGCGGGTTCGCGGAATTCGAACTGGATCGTCGAGGCGGCGCGCACCGGCGCGATCTCGACCATGCGCTCCAGTGCCTTGATGCGGCTTTGTGCCTGCCGTGCCTTGGTCGCCTTGGCGCGGAAGCGGTCGACGAAGTGTTGCAAGTGTGCGCGTTCGCGTTGCTGTTTCTCGAATGCCGCGGACTGTTGCGTCAGTTGCTCGGCGCGCTTGCGTTCGTAGCCGGTCAGGTCGCCCGTGAACAAGTCCGCGCGGCGCTCGGCGATGGCCAGCACATGGGTGACAACGGCATCGAGAAATTCGCGGTCGTGCGAGATCAGCAGCAAGGTACCGGGATACCGCGACAGCCAGTCCTGCAGCCACAGCACGGCATCCAGGTCGAGGTGATTGGTCGGCTCGTCGAGCAGGAGCAGGTCGGAGCGGCACATCAGCGCCTGTGCCAGGTTCAAGCGCATGCGCCAGCCGCCGGAGAATTCCGCGACGCGGCGGTTTTCGTCGCCGGGTGCGAACCCAAGGCCATGCAGCAGCGCTCCAGCGCGTGCGGGCGCCGCATAGCCGCCGATCGTGTGCAGGCGCTCGTGCAGGTGCGCAATGCGCATGCCGTCGTGGGCGTCTTCGGCGGCGACCAGGTCGCGTTCGATGGCGCGCAACTCGGCGTCGCCGTCGAGGACATAGTCGAGAGCGGTGGATTCCAGCGCCGGCACTTCCTGTCGCACCCAGGCCATCGACCAGTTGGCCGGACGCTCGAAATGCCCGGCGTCGGGCGCCAATTCACCGGCGACCAGAGCCAGAAGGCTTGATTTTCCGGCGCCGTTGCGACCAGTGATGCCCACGCGCCAGCCGGCATGCAGGGCTAGGTCGACGTTTTCGAGCAGTATCTGCGGCCCACGGCGCAGGGTGAGGCGGTCAAGTCGGATCATCCCGGCATTTTACCGGTTCGGCAGGGAACCCTGCCGGCCGGATGCAGTCCAACCCAAACCCGTTTGCCTTCGGCGGTCCGGAACCGCACAATACGCGGCCCATTACGATTTTTCAGGCTTGCCGCGCGATCGGCAATACCATCCATCCAGGAGCACACATGACGAAGTTTTTGCGCAAGTCCCTGACCGCCGCGGCCGTCGCCGCAGCGCTCGTGGCCGGTTCCGCCGGCGCTGCCGACACCAAGCCGGCCGCGCATGACGCGCATGCCGCCCCCGCGGCTGCCGCTGCGCCCGCGGTCGACAAGGCCGCCATCGACGCCAAGTTCAAGGGCGACAAGAAGGCCGAGTACAGCTACATGGTCGGCATGGACGTGGGCCGCGGCCTGAGCTCGATCAAGGACGACATCGACGTCAATGTCGTGATCAAGGCGCTGGAAGCCACGCTCAAGGGCGAGAAGACCACGCTGACCGAACCCGAAGCGCTGGCCGTGCGCCAGGACTTCATGGAAAAGCTGCGTGGCGAGCAGCAGGCCAAGATGAAGGCCGAAGCCGAAACCAACCAGAAGGCCGGCGATGAGTTCCTCGCCAAGAACAAGGCCAAGAAGGGCGTGAAAGTCACCGCTTCCGGCCTGCAATACGAAGTGGTCAAGCAGGGCACCGGCACCAAGCCGGTCAAGACCGACAGTGTCACCGTGAACTATGTCGGCACGAAGATCGACGGTACGGAATTCGACAGCTCGATCAAGCGCGGCCAGCCGGCGAAGTTCCCGCTCGCGAACGTGATCCCGGGCTGGACCGAAGGCCTGCAACTGATGCCGGTCGGTTCGGAATACAAGTTCTTCATTCCGGCCAAACTGGCTTACGGCGAGCACGGCCCGCCGCAGATCGGCCCGGATGCGACGTTGATCTTCGACGTCACCCTGATCAGCATCGACAAGCCAGAAGCAGCCGCTCCGGCAGCGCCGAAGAAGGACTGATCCCAAGAGCCGATCCAAGCCGGCATCGGCAGCGAAAAAGGCGCGGGCAACCGCGCCTTTTTCGTTTCCGTGGCTTGGTACAATGCGCGTTCTTCCAAGCGCGCCGGGAATTGCGATGCGGATAACCCTGTTCGGCACCGGTTACGTGGGCCTGGTGACCGGGACCTGTCTGGCCGAAGTCGGCAACGACGTCGTCTGCATCGACGTGGACGCGGCCAAGATCGCGGACCTGGAACGCGGCAAGATGCCGATCTACGAGCCAGGCCTGGCCGAACTCGTCGAGTCCAACCGCGCTGCCGGACGCCTGAAATTCACCACCGATGCCGCGCACGGCATCGCCCACGGCCAGATGCTGTTCATCGCCGTCGGCACGCCGCCGGACGAGGACGGCAGCGCGGACCTGTCGCACGTGCTCACCGTCGCGCGCACGATCGGCACGCACATCGACGGCTACCGCGTGGTCGTGAACAAGTCCACCGTGCCCGTCGGCACCGCCGATCGTGTCCACGCTGCGATCGCCGCCGAACTCGCACGGCGTGGAGTCAAGCACGAATTCGATGTCGTCTCCAATCCGGAGTTCCTGAAAGAAGGCGACGCAGTCAAGGATTGCATGCGTCCGGACCGCATCGTCATCGGCTCGAACAGCACGCGCGCCGTCGAGCAATTGAAAGCGTTGTACGCGCCGTTCAACCGCAACCACGAGCGCATCGTGTTGATGGACACGCGTTCGGCGGAACTCACCAAATACGCGGCCAACGCCATGTTGGCCACGAAGATCAGTTTCATGAACGAGATGGCGAACATCGCCGAGCGCGTCGGCGCCGACATCGAACTCGTGCGCCACGGCATCGGCTCGGATCCGCGTATCGGCTATTCCTTCATTTATCCCGGTGCGGGCTATGGCGGTTCGTGTTTCCCCAAGGACGTGCAGGCCCTGGAGCGCATCGCGCGCAGCCACGGTTACGAGGCGCGCGTGCTCGATGCGGTGGAAACCGTCAACCGCAACCAGAAGGAAAAACTTTTCGAACTGCTGGGCCGGCATTTCGGCGGAAAACTTTCGGGCAAGACCATCGCGCTGTGGGGCCTGGCGTTCAAGCCGAATACCGACGACATGCGCGAGGCGCCGAGCCGGCGCCTGCTCGAGCAGCTCTGGTCCGCCGGTGCGAAGGTACGTGCGTTCGACCCGGAAGCGCGCGACGAGGCGCAGCGCCTTTACGGCAAGCGCGCCGATCTTGTGCTGTGCGAAGAAATGTATGCCGCCCTTGAAGGCGCCGACGCGCTGATCGTGGTCACCGAATGGAAGGCGTTCTGGAGCCCGGATTTCACGCGCATCAAGTCCGCCTTGCGCACGCCCGTGGTGTTCGACGGACGCAACATCTACGAGCCGGCTGCCGCTGAAGCCGCGGGCATCGCCTACTACGGCATCGGCCGTGGCCGCAGCCTGCGCGACGTGGCCGGGCGTTCATGAGTTTTTCGCTGCACATCCAGGATGCGCGCATCGGCGTGATCGGGCTGGGTTATGTCGGCCTGCCGCTGGCCGTGGCGCTCGGACGCGAATTTCCGACCCTGGGCTACGACCGCAATCCCGCGCGCGTGGCCGAACTCGGCGCCGGGCGCGATTCCACGGGCGAGACGGATGCGGCGGAACTGGCGTCCGCGAAAAAGCTGCGATACAGCGCGGATGCGGCGGTGTTGAAAGACTGCAATGTATACATCGTCGCCGTACCGACGCCGGTGACGCCGCACAAGATGCCGGACCTGTCGCCGCTTGTGTCCGCGAGTGAAACCATCGGCGCGGCGCTCAAACGCGGCGACGTGGTGATCTACGAATCCACCGTGTATCCCGGCGCGACGGAAGAGGTCTGCGTGCCGGTGCTCGAACGCGTATCCGGCCTGAAATTCAACAGCGATTTCTGCGTCGGCTACAGCCCGGAGCGGATCAATCCCGGCGACAAGCAATGGCGCCTGGCTGACATCGTCAAGGTCACCTCGGGGTCCACGCCCGAAGCGGCCGAATTCGTCGATGCGCTGTATCGGCGCATCGTGCGCGCGGGCACGCATCGCGCGCCGAGCATCCGCGTGGCCGAGGCGGCCAAGGCGATCGAGAACACGCAGCGCGACGTCAACATCGCCCTGGTCAACGAACTCGCGCTGATCTTCTCCAGGCTTGGCATCGACACCGAGGCCGTGCTCGAAGCCGCCGGCACGAAATGGAATTTCCTCAAGTTCCGCCCCGGTCTCGTCGGCGGACACTGCATCGGCGTGGATCCGTATTACCTGATCCACAAGGCCAGCGAGGCACGGCATTATCCCGAGCTGATCAGCGCGGCGCGCCGCATCAACGAGGGCATGAGCGCGCATATCGCTGCGCAGATCCTGCGCTTGATGGCTCTCAAGCGCATCGACGTGGTCGGCAGCCGCATCCTCGTGCTCGGCATCACGTTCAAGGAAGACTGCCCCGATCTGCGCAACACGCGCGTGCGCGAAATCGTCGACGAACTGTGCGCCTGCCATGCGCAAGTCGACGTGTTCGATCCGTGGGCGGACAAGGACGAATGCGAGCGTGAATGCGGCATTCGTCCGATTGATGCACCCGCGGCGCAAACCTACGACGCGATCGTGCTCGCTGTCGCGCATCGGCAGTTCCGCGAACTGGGTGCTGCCGGCGTACGCGCGTTCGCCAAGCCGAACGCAGTGATCTACGACGTGAAATACCTGTTGCCGGTCGATGCTGCCGATGGGCGTTTGTGAGATGAGCTCGTCGCTCGAAGAACGCCTGACGGAACTGGAAACGCGCATCGCGTTCCTGGACCAGACCGTGCAGTCGCTGGATGCGACGGTCGCCGCGCAGGATCGCCTCCTGCTGGAATTGCAGCGCGAGATCGCGCAGTTCCGCGGCGAACTCGGGCGCGTGAACGCGGTGCTGGCGCAGGACGCGCAGGATGAGCCGCCCCCTCCGCATTACTAGTGCGATCATCCGTGATCGCGAAGATCAAGAAGCGCACATCCTTGTGCGCACTTTTCAAATAAACCCCATGTCCGAATCGTTGCGCGATCAATTGCTCAAAGCCGGATTCGTCCAGAAGCCCGTCGAAAAGCCGAAGCCGACCGCTGCCGGCAAGCCCAAGACGCATGCGCATGCCAAGCCGCAACTGCCCAAGCGCAAGGAAGCGGAAATCGACCTTGCGCGCGCCTACGCACAGCGCGCCAACATCGAGCGCAACGAGCGCGAGCAGGCGCAGCGCGAGGCCGAGCGCATCGCGCGCGAGAAAAAGGAACGCAAGCAGAAGCTGACGGCTTTGCTCGCGGGCAAATCGCTGAATTCCGCGGATGCCGACGTGCCTCGCCATTTTCCGCACGGTAACAAGATCCGCCGCATCTATTGCACGAAAGAACAGATCGAAAGGCTCAACTGCGGCGATATGGCGGTAGTGCAACTGGCCGGGCGCTATCTGCTGGTGACGCGAGAGGTCGCGATGCAGGCACAGGCGATTCAGCCTGAATCCCTTGTGCTGCTGTGCGACCCGAACGCACCGGCAGAAGACGATGTGCCGGCGGATCTGATGTGGTAGTGCGCGAAGTGTGATTTCCCGCACGGGACGTCACGGCAATTGATGTAACTTGTTCACAGGAAGACTTGTAGGGAATGCCCATGCGCATTTTCATTCTGGTTGCAATGTTGGCTTTGCAGACGAACCCGGCAGTTGCTCAGGTTCCACCACAGCGTGAACACGCACGATTCCCTTCCAGTTCAATCTGGAATCAGGATATTTCTGGCGTCACGCCGGATTCCAACTCAACCACGATGACCACTGCCAGTGTCGGCTGGGGCACGGGCGGTACTTTGTTCCAGTTGGATTTCTCGATGCACCTGCTGTACGCCTCGTGGGCTGGCTACACGAATCGGCCCCTGGTACAGAACGCCAAGTATTATCTGCCGGATTGCGAGACTGGCTATCCGTTTCCAGTTCCGACCACTGGTGCTGTGGAAGGCGTTGCCGATTACACGTCGTGCAATTATGGAAGCGACGACTGTCATCTCTCCGTGGTGCTGGGAAATACCCTGTACGAGTCGTATCAAACCGGCGTAGATAGCGGTGGCCTGCATTCGACCTGCATGATTCGCTGGCATCTGAATCTCGTCTATCCGCCGGAAGGACGCGGGGATGGTTGCACCAGCACCGATGCGGCGGGATTCCCGATTGGTACGATGTTGTTCACCCCGGACGACGTCTATGCGGCGAGCCTTGTTGCAAACGGCAATCTCGGCCACGCACTTCGCTTCACGCTACCGAATCCTCGCATGCGTGCCGCTGCATACGTCCATCCGGCCAGTCACAACGGCGCGCCGAGCTCGCCGAACGCCAATGCGATTCCCTACGGTGCTCGTTTACGCCTCAAGACGACATTCGCCGGCGGAAAAACCGTAACCACTTTCAGCAGCAGTGAAGCGGTGCGTGTGGTCCTGCGCACGCTCCAGAATTACGGGATGTTTCTTGCCGACGGCGGAAATATCCCGTTGATCGCCGACGACGGCATGTTCTCGGCCAAGAGCTGGAGCGATCTCAGCGTGGATTCGCACGCATTGTTTGGCATCGCATTGGGCGATTTCGACGTAATGCCGCTGGGCACGGTGATCCAATACGACAACTCGAGTCCCAATGCGCAGTGCGTGCGCAATGGTTTCGGCGACGACGTGATTTTTTCGGACGGCTACAACTGGTAGCCGTCGTCAGAAATCCATGAAGTAGCCGCCGTTCACCGGGATGTTCGCGCCGGTGATGAAACCGGATTCGTCGGCGCACAGGAAATCGACGACGCGTGCGATCTCGCTCGGCTCGCCCAAGCGCCCAACCGGAATGTTGGCGATGATCTGGCTGCGCACGTTTTCCGCAATCGCCGCGACCATCGCCGTGCGGCAATATCCGGGCGACACGCTGTTGACGGTCACGCCCTTGCGCGCGACTTCGCGCGCCAGCGCCATGGTGAAGCCGTGCATGCCGGCTTTGGCGGCCGAGTAATTGGTCTGGCCGAACTGGCCCGTCTGGCCGTTCACCGACGAGATGTTGACGATACGGCCGAAGCCGCGCTCGCTCATGCCCTCGACGACGGCGCGGCAGGTGTTGAACACGCCGCCAAGGTTGATATCGAGCACGTCGGTCCATTGCTGCGGACTCATCTTGCGCAGCGTGGTGTCGCGGGTGATGCCGGCGGCGTTGACCAGGATGTCGATCGCGCCGTATTTGCCTTCGATCGCCTTGATCGCCTGCGCGCAGCCGTCGAAATCGCCGACGTCGATTGGATGAAAACGGATGGCTCCGCCGAACTCGGCGACTTCCTTTTCAAACTCGGCCTCACGCTCGGCGCGGCTGGCGAGATCCGCCGCCAGGACGGTGCGTCCGGAACGGGCCAGGTATTTGCAGATTTCCGTACCCAGACCCCCGATGCCGCCGGTGACGAGCGCAACGCGCTTGCTCATGATGACTCCTCAGACAAGGATTTGCGCAGCGCAGGGCGTGGTGCGGCGCAACAGGCGCGGGATGGTAGGCGGCGCTGGCGGCTCTGTCAAACGACGGCCGTCAGGACTTGGACGACTTGCCCGTGGCGGGGTTGACGTGGGCTTGGCTGGCCGCGGCGTTGAGGAAACCTTCCTGCACCGATTTCCACAAGTCCAGATTGCGCTCGGTCATGTCGTTCAACATCGACCATGGTGTCTGACCGAGGATGTTGTTGAGCTGGCTGCGGAATTTGCCTTGCTGGTCGAGGAAGATCTGCAGGCTCTTTTCCAGGTACGAGCCCATGAATCCCTGCATCGAATCGCCGTAAAAACGGATGATCTGCGACAGCAACTGCGTGGTGAACATCGGCTGCCCGGTTTCCTCGTGCTCGGCGATGATCTGCAGCAGCACGGAGCGGGTGAGGTCATCGCCGGACTTCGCGTCGCGCACCTCGAACTCCTCGCCGTCGATCACGAGCTGACGCACTTCTTCGAGCGTGATGTAGCTCGAAATCTCGGTGTCGTACAGCCGCCGGTTGGGATATTTCTTGATGATGCGGACTTGTGCCATGCGGCAAACTTAGCAGATTTTGCCGCGCTGCGGTAGGGTTTTGCTGCGCAGCATGATGAGGCAGCGACCATCCTTGGTGCGTTGCCGTTCGCCATCCATGGCTCACCAGAAACAAGGCGCACACGATGCCATTCAAGGCATCGTGTTGGCGCGCCTTGTTTCTACCAACCCATGTACTGCCCGCCGTTAATGGCCAGATTCGCGCCCGTGACCCAGCGCGCCTCGTCGTTGACGAAAAACGACACCGCGTAGGCAATCTCGTCCGGTTCGCCAAGACGCCCGACCGGAATCTGCGCGGCAATCTTGTTGCGCACGTCCTCGGGCACGGCCATCACCATTTCGGTGGCGACGTAGCCCGGGGACACGGTGTTCACGGTGATCCCGAACTTGGCGTTTTCCTGCGCCAGCGAGATCGTGAAGCCGTGCATGCCGGCCTTGGACGCGGCGTAGTTGGCCTGCCCGTACTGGCCCTTCTGGCCGTTGATCGAACTGATCTGGATGATGCGTCCCCATTTGCGGTTGCGCATGCCCTCGATGACCGGACGGGTGACGTTGAAACAGGAATTCAGGTTCGTGTTGATCACTTCCTGCCACTGCAAGGCGCTCATCTTGTGGAACGTGGTGTCGCGCGTGATGCCGGCGTTGTTGATCAGAATGTCGATCGGCCCAAGTTGCTGTTCGACGCCGCGCACCAGTGCTTCGGCCGCTTCCGGCGAGGACACGTCACCCGGCACGATCGCTGCGTCCACACCGTGCGATTTCATGCGCGCTTGCCAAGCCTTGGCCTTGGCTTCGTCGCGGTAATTGGTCGCGACCTTGTGGCCGAGGCCGGCCAAACGCTTGACGATGGCGCTGCCGATGCCGCCGGTGCCGCCGGTGACGAGTGCGATGCGAGCGGTCATGTTCGATCTCCTTCGATGTGTGCCGATTCTCCCGGAATTGTACACGCGCGATTCGGCGACGCTGCCCGCAGTGCAGCAAGATCGAAACTGCGTGCCGCCGCATGCAGCAGCGCGGTTGGCGTCGACGCCATTTGCACGGGCTGACCGAGGAAGGCCAGTGCCGCGCGCAATGCGGGCAGGGGATCGTCGCGATCGACCGGTCGAGCGTTGTCCTGCTTCGAAAGTTTCTTGCCTTCGCCATCCAGTGCCAACGGCAGGTGCAGATACTCCGGTGTCGGCAAACCGAGCAAGCGTTGCAGATGGGTTTGGCGTGGCGTGGATTCCAGAAGGTCCGCGCCGCGCACGACTTCCGTGATTGCCTGCTCCGCATCGTCGACGACGACGGCCAACTGGTACGCGTACCAGCCTTCGACACGCCGAATGATGAAATCGCCAGCCTCGTCGCGCAAGCGCCACGCGGGCGCGCGCGCGGGGTCCGGCGATGCGATGCAGGTGCGATGGATACCGCCGCTCGATTCCAGGTCCGTGCGGCTGCACCAGCAGGGGAAAACGTGCCCCAAAGCATCCAGTCGTGCGAACGCGGACGCATACGCGGACTCGCGACTGCTCTGGAACAGCACCGGTTCGTCCGATTCCATGCCGAAGGCGGCGAGGGTTTCGAGGATGTCCGCCGCTGCACCGGGAACCTCGCGTGGCGGATCGAGGTCTTCCATGCGGACGATCCAGGCGCCGTTTTGCGCACGCGCGCGAATCCAGCTTCCGACCGCGGCGACCAGTGAGCCGAAGTGGAGCGCTCCGGTTGGAGATGGCGCGAAGCGACCGCGATAAGTCATGATTCACGCAACTTGAATTTCGTCCAGTTTACCCAAAGCTATTCCCGTATCCGCGACCCGAGAGGATTTCCATGCTGCGCATTCTCCTGTTCCTTGGCACCAACCTCGCCATCATGCTGGTGCTGGGCATCGTCTGCTCGATTTTCGGCATCGATCAATGGGCCTACGGCAAGGCCGGCATCAACCTTACCGGGCTGCTCGCGATGTGCGCGGTGTTCGGCATGGGCGGCGCGTTCATCTCGCTGGCGATGTCCAAGGCCATCGCCAAGTGGACGACGCACGCGCAAGTCATTACCCAACCGCGTGGCGCGAACGAGCAATGGCTGCTCGATATCGTGCGCCACCACGCCCAGAACGCCGGCATCGGCATGCCGGAAGTCGCGCTGTACGAGTCGCCCGACATGAACGCGTTCGCCACCGGCATGAGCCGCAATCATGCGCTGGTCGCGGTCAGCACGGGCTTGCTGCAATCCATGAACCGCGACGAGGTTTCCGCCGTGCTCGGCCACGAAATCACGCACGTCGCGAACGGCGACATGGTCACGCTGACCCTGATTCAGGGCGTGCTCAATACCTTCGTCATGTTTCTCGCGCGCATCCTCGGCAGCGTGATCGACAACGCCATCGGCGGCAACCGCGACAACAATCGTGGCGGCGGCATCGCTTATTTCCTGATCGTGATGCTGTTGCAGACCGTGCTCGGCGTGCTCGCGACCGTCATCGTCATGTGGTTCTCGCGCTGGCGCGAATTCCGCGCGGACGCGGGCGGCGCACGCCTTGGCAGCCGCGCCGGCATGATTGCGGCGCTGCAGACGCTTTCCGGCAGCCACGAATCCGGACTACCGAAAGCCGTGGCGGCATTCGGCATCTCCGGCGACAGCGGCGTGGCGCGCCTGTTCATGAGCCATCCGCCGATTGCCGAGCGCATCGCCGCGCTACGCAACGCCACGGTGTGACCATCAACAAAAAAGCCGCGATTGCTCGCGGCTTTTTTGCGTTCCGATAAAGGGGCCTATTAACCGCCCATCGCCTTCTTCACTTCGGCGACATAGTCTTCCTGCACCTTCTCGATGCCTTCGCCGACGACCAGGCGCTTGAAGCCGATCACGTCGGCGCCGTCCGCCTTGGCCGCGGCTTCGACGGTCTGCTCGGTATTGAGCACGTAGGCCTGGCCGTACAGCGTGTTCTCGTTGACGATCTTGGCGATCTTGCCGCCGATGATCTTCTCGAGGATGTTCGCCGGCTTGGCCTTGTCCTTGTCGCTCATCTTGGCGAGTTCGATTTCCTTTTCCTTCTCGATGAAGGCGGCGGGAACGTCGCCGGCCTTGTTGTATGGCGGGTTCATCGCCGCCACGTGCATGGCCACGCCACGCGCGAAATCCGCGCTGCCGCCACGGGTTTCGACGAGTACGCCGATGCGACCGCCATGCAGGTAGGCGGCGATTTGATTCGCAGTGCTGTCGATGCGCGCCAGGCGGCGCACCTGCACGTTCTCACCGACCTTGGCGACGAGCCACGCACGCGCTTCTTCGACGGTCGGACCGTAGGAAGTCTTGGCCGCCTTGAGCGCCTCGACGTCGGCAGCGCCGCTGCCGAGCGCGGTCTTCGCCACTTCGTCGGCGAACTTGAGGAAGTTTTCGTCCTTGGCGACGAAGTCGGTCTCGGAGTTGATCTCGACCAGCACGGCCTTGCCGCCGTCTTGCGCGACCGCGATGCGGCCTTCCGCGGCGACGCGGCTGGCCTTTTTGTCGGCCTTGGCCAGACCCTGCTTGCGCAGCCATTCGATGGAGGCGTCGATGTCGCCGTTGTTTTCGGTGAGCGCCTTCTTGCACTCCATCATGCCGGCGCCGGAGCGCTCGCGCAGCTCCTTGACCATGCTTGCGGTGATTTCCATGGTGAACCTCGTTGGGAATACCGGGAATACGAGCCCGGATGCAATGTCTTCGGTTGTGGAGTCGTACTCTCCACAACCCCCAGCGAACCCTCGCTGCACGAGGGTTCGATTGCCCCCTTGACTCAAGGGGGCGAAAAAGCGCCGGGATTAAACCGCCGCGTCCTTGTCGGTCGCTTCGTTCTCGGCGACTTCGGCCTTGGCGTGGGCCACGCCGTCATCGGCCTTTTTCGGCGCCGGTTTGCGCGCTGGCGCGGCGGCCTTCTTCGGCGCGGGTTTGCGCGGCGCCGGCTTGTTGCGGCGGTCGTCGCGCTCGCGCGCGGCGGGCTTGGCGACCGGATTGCCGTCGGCGTCGAGTTCGACGAACTCGTCCTTGGCCATCGCGGCCGTGATCGGCGCGGCGGCCTTGCCTTCGAGCACGGCATCGGCAATCGCGCGCGTATACAACTGCACGGCGCGGATCGCATCGTCGTTGCCCGGGATCGCGTAGTCGACCAACGACGGATCGTAGTTCGTATCGACCACAGCCACGACCGGGATGCCGAGCTTCTTGGCTTCCTTGACCGCGATGTCCTCGTGACCGATGTCGATCACGAACAGCGCATCCGGCAGCGCATTCATGTTCTTGATGCCGCCGAGGGATTTATCGAGCTTTTCCTTCTCGCGCAGCAAGCCCATGACCTCATGCTTGACCAGCTTGTCGAAGCTGCCGTCGGTGGCCATCGCCTCGATTTCCTTCAGGCGCGAGACCGATTGCTTGACGGTGCGGAAGTTGGTCAGCATGCCGCCGAGCCAGCGCTGGGAGACATAGGGCATGCCGCAGCGCTCGGCTTCTTCCTTGATCGCGTCGCGCGCGGAGCGCTTGGTGCCGACGAACAACAGGGTGCCGCGCTTCTGCGCCAGGCCCGACACGAAGTTGGTCGCGTCGGTGAATAGCGGCAGGGTCTTTTCCAGGTTGATGATGTGGATCTTGCCGCGCGCGCCGAAAATGTACGGCGCCATGCGCGGGTTCCAGTAACGGGTCTGATGGCCGAAATGCACGCCAGCTTCCAGCATCTGGCGCATGGTGACTTGAGGCATGGGATAACTCCAATGAAGGACGCAACCGCTGTCCAAAGCGGCGAGTCCGGGGTTAGAACCTCCACGTACCCAGCGTTGGCGACCTCGCGGGCGGACGGCGTAGCGTCTGCCTGAAGCACCCCGACAACGGATTCGATACGTGTGCGGATTTGCTCCCGGTATGGGAGCGGGCGCAGATTCTACAGGGTTTTCAGGTCGTTGCAAACAAAATTCGGCGTGTCATGCAGTGCTCCGCTACAATAGGCGGATGCCTGTCACCATCAAAACCCCCGCCGAAATCGAGCAGATGCGCGTCGCCGGTCGCCTGGCCGCCGAGGTGCTGGAACTGCTCGTGCCGCACGTCAAGGCCGGCGTGACCACCGAGGAACTCGACGCGATCGCCCACGACCATATCGTCGGCGTGCAGAAAGCCGTGCCGGCGAATGTCGGCTACAAGGGTTTTCCGAAAACCGTCTGCACCTCGGTCAACAACGTGATCTGCCACGGCATTCCCAGCCCGGGCAAGGTGCTCAAGGATGGCGACATCGTCAATATCGACGTCACCGTGATCAAGGACGGCTGGCACGGCGACACCAGCCGCATGTACTACGTTGGCGAGCCGTCGGTATTGGCCAGACGCCTGTGCGCAGTCACGTTCGAGGCGATGATGAAGGGCATCGAACAGGTGCGCCCTGGCGCGACGCTCGGCGATATTGGCCATGCCGTGCAGCAGCATGCCGAGGCGAATCGGTTTTCCGTCGTGCGCGAATACTGTGGACACGGCATCGGTCGCATCTACCACGAGGATCCGCAGGTGCTGCACTACGGCCAGCGCGGCACCGGCCTGCGTCTGGAAAAGGGCATGACGTTCACCGTCGAGCCCATGATCAATGCCGGCAAGCCGGGCACGCGACTGTTGCCCGACGGCTGGACCGTGGTCACGCGCGACCATTCGCTGTCGGCGCAGTGGGAACACACCGTGACCGTGACCGACGACGGCTTTGAAATCTTGACGCCGTGGCCCAAGGCGGTCTGATTTTTCGATGGACGCTGCTGCCGCCGCGTTCGAAATCAAACTGCCGCGCCTTCCCGCCGCGATTCCGCGCAGCGGCGTGTCGCGCGAGGCGCGCATGGCATTGCGCCAACTGCTGGACGACAACGATCGGCAACTCGCCGAGGCGTTTCGCGCGGGCCTGAATGTCGACGAACTCACGCATGCGCGCGCCGGCGCGGTCGAACGCATCGTCGCGCACGCGTGGACGGCCTGCATCGGCGATGCCGATGCGGCGGCGCTACATGCGGTCGGCGGTTTCGGACGCGCCGAGTTGTTCCCGCATTCCGATGTCGACTTGCTCGTGTTGTGCGAGCAGTCGCCAACGGGTCCGTTGTCGCGCGCACTCGAAGCCTTTTTCGCCTGCCTGTGGGACATCGGCCTGAAACCCGGGCACGCGGTGCGCACGCCGAGCGAATGCCGCGAACATGCCGCCGCGGATGCAAGCGTGTACACCAGCCTGTTCGACGCGCGCCGGATCGCCGGAGCCGCGAGCTTCGATGCGGTGCTCGCCGCCTTGCTCGAAGACGATGCAGTCTGGTCCAAGCAGCGTTATCTGGGCGCGCGTCGCGCCGACCGCGATGCGCGCCACGCGCGCTTCGACGACACCGCCTACAACCTCGAACCGAATCTCAAGGATGGCCCGGGCGGCCTGCGCGCAGCGCAAACGATCCTGTGGCTCGGCCGGCGCCTGTTCGCCGCGACGAATTTGTCCACATTGGGAAAATGCGGCATGTTGGCCCGATCGGAGGCGGCCGCGCTCGATGCGGCGCGGCATCTGCTCGCACGCATCCGTTTCGCCCTGCACCTTGCCGCCGGGCGCGCGGAAGAGCGCCTGTTGTTCGACTACCAGCGTGCCCTTGCCGCGCAGTTCGGATTCGCCGACGAACACCGCGGAAACCTTGCCGTCGAACAGTTCATGCAAGGCTATTACCGCGCCGCGATGACGATCGAGCGCCTGAGCACGCGTTTCATCGACGCCTGCGAAGAAGCGCTGGAGGCACCGGCTTTGCCGCAACGCGTGAGCCTGGATTTCGTCGCCATCAACGCGCGCCTGGACAGCGATGCGCCCGACCTGTTCGAGCGCCGGCCCGCCGCGTTGATCGACCTGTTCCGCATCTGGGGCGAGCATGCGCAGGTCGTCGCGCTGCGCACGGCGCTGGTACGCCGCATCGAGTCGGCGTTGCTGCGATTCGGCGAGCGCCTCGGCGAAAACGACGACGTCAACGCTGCCTTCCTGCGCCTGCTGCGGCGCGGCGCACCGGCCGTGGAAGCGCTGGCGCGCATGAACCGGTTCGGCGTGCTCGCGCATTTTCTGCCCGCATTCGGCCGCATCGTCGGGCGCATGCAGTACGACCTGTTCCATGTCTACACCGTCGACGAGCACACGATCCGCGTGCTGCGCAATGTCGAACGCTTCGCCAATACCGAATCCAGCCGCGAATTCGCGCAGGCGCACGCGTTGTGGGTGCGCCTGCCGAAACCCGAACTGCTGCTGCTTGCCGCCTTGTTCCACGATATCGCCAAGGGCCGCGGCGGCGACCATTCCGAACTCGGCGAGGCCGAAGCGCGCGCATTCTGCGAGCGCCTGAGGTTGTTGCCCGCGGAAATCGATCTCGTCGCCTGGCTGGTGCGCCGCCACCTGCTCATGAGCGTGACCGCACAGCGCCAGGATATCGCCGATCCGGACGTGGTGCGCCGCTTCGCCGCCGAGGTCGCCGACTGGGAACGCCTGGATTACCTGTATCTGCTCACCTGCGCCGACATCGCCGGTACCAGCGCGAAGCTGTGGAATTCATGGAAGGACAAGCTGCTTTCCGATTTGTACGTGAGCACGCGCTATGCACTGCGTGCGGGTCTGGAAGAAATTCCGCACGCAGGCGAGCGCGTCGACGAATGCCGGCGCGAGGCGCAGGCGATCCTGCGCGAAGGCGGCATGGACGCGGCAACGATCGAGCGCGTCTGGGCCGATTTTCCGGACGAGAGTTTCCTGCGATTCACGCCGGTGCAGATCGCCTGGCAGACGCGTGGCATTGCGCTCGCGTCAGCCGATGGCCCGCATGTGCTGGTCGAGGCGCAGGGTCCGCGCGGCGGTACCGAGGTTTTCGTGCATGCCGCCGCCCGCGATGGCTTGTTCGCGGCGATCACCGCCGTGTTCGACCGTCTGCGCCTGTCCGTGCTCGAAGCGCGTGTAGTGACTTCTTTGCAGGGCATGAGCCTGGACAGCTTTGTCGTGCTCG
Organism: Rudaea sp.; assembly: GCA_035473575.1. Lineage (GTDB taxonomy): Bacteria > Pseudomonadota > Gammaproteobacteria > Xanthomonadales > Rhodanobacteraceae > Rudaea. The sequence continues at coordinate 19,136 of DATIOA010000040.1, forward strand.
ACGGCGAAGGTCGCGCTCTGCGCGATGCCGCCCAGGCGGCGCGTTTGCGCAACGCACTGGTCGAGGCGCTGGCGCAAACACCGTATCGCGCCGAAGCGGCGTCGCACGCACCGAACCGCGTGCAGCGGCATTTTCCGATTGTGCCGAGGATCGAGTTCGGCGCGCAGCCGGCGTTCGGCCATACCCAACTCGCCATCGTCTGCGCCGACCGCCCGGGGCTTTTGGCCGCGATCGCGCGCGTTTTCCGCGCGCAAGGTGTGCGCGTCCACGACGCACGCATCGCCACGTTCGGCGAACGCGTCGAGGATTTTTTCTTGATTGGCGGCTTGCGTGACGCAATACTCGACCCCGCGGCGTGCGCAGCCCTGCGGGAGGCGCTCGCGCGCATCCTGGATTTTTCAGTGGACGGAAAACGGCATGCCTGACCTGCGCCTCATCGTCGAATCGGCCTGGGACAGCCGCGCCGAGCTCACGCCGGCCAATGCGGGCAGCGAACTCGCCGGCGCGATCGCACAGGCGCTGGATGGCCTCGAATCCGGCACACTGCGCGTGGCCGAGCCGGACGGCGATGGTGGCTGGCGTGTCAACGAATGGCTCAAGAAAGCGGTACTGCTTTCGTTCCGCATTCATCCGAACGCGGTCATGGAAGGGGCACCGGCACCGTACTTCGACAAGGTGTCGTTGCGCTTCGAAGGATTCGACGCGGACCAATTCCGCGAAGTCGGCGCGCGCGTGGTGCCCGGCGCGGTCGTGCGCCGCGGCGCGCATGTCGCGCGCGACGTGGTGCTGATGCCGAGTTTCGTCAACATCGGCGCACATGTCGGTGTGGGTACCATGGTCGATACCTGGGCCACGGTCGGTTCCTGCGCGCAAATCGGCAAGCACGTGCACCTGTCCGGTGGCGTCGGCATCGGCGGCGTGCTCGAACCCTTGCAGGCGAGTCCAACCATCATCGAGGACGACTGCTTCATCGGCGCGCGCTCGGAAGTGGTCGAAGGCGTCGTCGTCGAGCGCGGCAGCGTGATCGGCATGGGCGTATTCCTCGGCCAGTCCACGCGCATCTACGATCGCGCCACGAAGCAGGTTCATTACGGACGCGTGCCGGCCGGCAGCGTCGTGGTCGCCGGTTCCTTGCCGACGCAGGACGGCTCGCACAGCCTGTATGCGGCGGTGATCGTCAAGCGCGTGGATGAGAAGACGCGCGCCAAGACCAGCATCAATGAATTGTTGCGCGAGTGAGGACGATCATGTCGACAACCCTCTACGGCCTGGAAAAATGCAGCACCTGCGAGAAGGCGCGCAACTGGCTGGACCGGAAAAAGATCGCACACATCTTTGTCGATTACCGCGAGCAGCGCATCGATGCGACAACGCTCAAGGCATGGGCCAAGGCCGTCGGCGGCTGGGAAAAGCTCGTCAACCGCACCGGCATGACCTGGCGCAACCTGCTGCCCGCGCGCAAGTCGCCGGGCTCGGATGCCGAATGGTTGCTGCTGATCAAGGAATACCCCGCACTGGTGCGGCGCCCAGTCACGGTGCTTGATGACGGCAGCGTGCACCTGGGCTTTACCGACAAGCTTTACGCCAAGCTGTTCGCCGCATGAGCGACGTTCTGAATCTCACCTGTGAACTGATCCGACGCCGCTCGCTGACGCCGGACGACGCCGGTTGCCAGATGCTGATCGGCGAACGCCTGCAACGCGCCGGATTCCACATCGAGCATCTGCGCTTTGGTGAGGTGTCGAACCTGTGGGCGACACATGGTGGCGGCGATCCGGTGTTCGCATTCCTCGGCCACACCGACGTCGTGCCGACCGGTCCGGAATCGGAATGGACAAGTCCGCCATTCGAGCCGACTTTGCGTGACGGAAAACTTTATGGTCGCGGCGTGGCGGACATGAAATCCGGCGTGGCGACGATGACGCTCGCGCTGGAACAATTCGTTGCCGTGCATCCGGATCATCGCGGCACCGTTGCGTTGCTGCTGACCAGCGACGAAGAAGGTCCGCTGAATCGCGATGGCGTCCGCCGCGTCGCCGAGGAATTCCGCCGCCGCGGCCAGCGCATCGATTTCTGCGTGGTCGGTGAACCGTCATCGGCGGAAAGACTCGGCGACATTGTGCGCGTGGGTCGACGCGGCTCGTTGTCTGGAAGCCTGACCGTGCGCGGCGTGCAGGGTCACGTCGCCTATCCGGACAAGGTGCGCAATCCGATCCACCTCGCCGCACCGGCGCTGGCCGAACTCGCCGCGACGCGCTGGGACGAGGGCAACGCCGCTGATTCAGTCACCATTTTTCCGCCGACATCGTTCCAGGTTTCCAACGTGCATGCCGGCACCGGCGCGTTGAACGTGGTGCCAGGCGCGCTGGAAGCGAAATTCAATTTCCGTTTCTGCACCGCGAGCACCGCGCAATCGTTGCGCGAACGCACCGAGGCGATCCTGCGCAAGCACAAGCTGGATTTTGTCGTCGACTGGAATTTGTCCGGCGAACCCTTCGTCACATCCGCCGGGAAATTGCGTGGTGCAGTGGAAGCCGCAACGAGGGCCATTTGTGGAATCGTGCCGCGCGCCGACACCGGCGGCGGGACCTCGGACGCGCGTTTCATCGCGCCGCTCGGCGCTGAAGTCGTTGAAGTCGGGCCGGTCAATGCCAGCATCCACAAGATCGACGAGCACGTGGCGATCGACGACCTGGAAAAATTGCCCGGCTGGTATCGGCGGATCGTCGAAACGCTGCTTGCGGACGGCTAGGCGGCGGCGCGCTGCAGCAGGCCGCGCGCCAGGAACAGTTCCACGCGCTCGAACGGGATGCGGTCACCGGCATCGCTGCCGTAATACGCCTCGACGATGTTGCCGTGCTCGTCGATGAGGAAATCCGCAGGCATCAGGTTGGTGGTGTTGAGTCCCGCCAGGCCGACGATGCGCAAACCCCTGATCAGGGTCGGCACGCGCGTGAGGATGCCCTTGAGCTTGCGCCAGAACGAGCGCTCGATGCCGTAGGTTTCATGGGCGATCGAAGTCGGATCGGCGACGACCTGGAACGGCCGTGGCTGGCGCGTGACGAAGCGGTGCACCTGCTCCGGCGTCGACGTGAATACCGCAACGATGTCCAGACCGAGTTTGCTCAGCGCTGCATGGTGGTTGGTCAATTCGTAGATGCGGAAGTTGCAGAACGGGCAGGCCGCGTCGCGGAAGAAACACAGCAACGTGCGGCGATTGTTGCCGCCGATGCGGACCGGCTTGCCCTGGATGTCGGTGAACGCGAGTTTCGGCGCCTTGGCCGGTGCGGAAAGTCTCATTGCGTTTGCCCCTGTTGCGTTGGATTTCGTCAGCTCGACGGCGCGCCGCCGAGCCGGTATTCGTAAACCAGTTTCCCACCGAGCCAGCCGCCGCCGGCCAGGCACAGGAAACCGGCAATGCTGCAGGTGAAGGCGATGGTGCCCGGCGCAAGCAGCGTGGTGCGGTCGAGCCGCGCGAACAGGCTGACCGCGTATAGCAGCAGCGCACCCGACATCGCGCCCATGTGCAGGTAGACGCTGCTCCAGGCCGGACTGTCTGCGGCGATTCGGCTCAATTCGTACAAGCCCGCCAGCATCGCGGGGATCGCCATGACCAGGCCGATGACGAGCACCGCACCGGCAAGGCGCCAGGCTGGTTCGCCGTAATGCAGGCTGGCCAGATCCGCCGCGCTGGCCAGCGACCAGCACGCGACGGGGAAATGCACCAGCGCTGGATGCAGCGGATGTCGCATCGAGATCAGACCAGCAGCAGGCTGAGCAGGGTCAGAAAGCCGATCACGGCAACGCCCGCGTGCACGCACACGATGGCTTTCGGCGGCAGCGTGCGGCGCAGATGGAACGAGGCGAGGAAGAAGCCGCCCAAGGCCGCGAGGACAAGCAGGCCAAGGGCGGCGAAAAGCCGCGCGGAGCCGGCGCCTTGCAGCACGATCACGATCAGGGTGACGAGACCAGCGGCGCCGAGCAGGGCGTGCAGCAGGGACAGCGCCCACGGCGCGAATTTGCCGCGCAGCACGTGTGCGGCGAGGACGAGGCCGCCGACGGCGGCGATGGCGAAGATGACGATGGCGTAGTTGAGCATGATGTTCCCCTTGGTTCAATGAAAGTTGATCGGATGAAAGTTGATTGGATGACAGTGATCGAAAAGTCGTGGGCTTCAATCGGCACTGGCCGGCAGACGCGCCATGACCGTGGCGGTCATGCGTTCGCAACGCGCGCCGAGAAACGGGAACGCGCCGGTCAGCGCACTGGCGAGGTTTTCCTGCAGCGCACTGTGCAGCAGGCGGCGTGCACGATGCAGGCGCGTCTTCACGGTTTCGGCGCGGATGCCAAGCGCGCTCGCGGTTTCCTCGATGCTGCATTCCTCAATCTGGCGCATGACGAAAACGACGCGGAAAGGTTCCGGCAGGCGGTCGACGGCGCGCTCGATGAGCTCGCGCATCTGCGCGCGCGTGGCGCCGGCGGCGGGATCTTCTGCACCGAACTTGTTCGGGAATGCCAGCACCTGTGAGTCTCCGGATTGGGCCGCTTCGATTTGCTCTACGCCCACGACCGCATGGCGCTGGCGCCGACGCGCGTAGGATTCGTTGAGGACGATGCGCGTGAGCCAGGTGAGCAGGCTGGCCTCGCCGCGGAAGCCGTCGAGCTTGGCGAACGCGTGCATATAGGCTTCCTGCACGGCGTCCTCGGCCTCGGCGTCGTCGTCGAGCACGCTGCGCGCAATGCGGAACAGGCGCTGGTTGCCGCGCTGGACGATCTGCCGATACGCTTCACGCCGGCCGCGCCGGGCCAAGTCCACCAGTTCGGCGTCTGCCAGAGCAGCGTAATCGATAGCAAGGTTGTTCGGCATGGCGAACTGTCTCCTTTGGCCATCGGATGAAGCTATTGCGAAAAAGGTTCCCGCGTTCAATGCGCGGCAGGGACGATCTCCAGTGTGTACTTCGTCGCGCCCGGCAGGAACGGCATGGCCTTGCCCGCCGCCCAGGCCGCGTCGCCGGCGCCGTAGAAGGGCGATAGTGGGTTGTCGCTTTGTCCGCCGGGCATATGGAAATAGCCGAATTCCTCGTGGCCGGGTTCGACCGAGAAACGTTCAGATGCGCCGAAGTTCGATCCCTGCACGCGCGGCATGTTGGCATCGCCCGGCAATTCGCGGCTGGGCATGTCGAGCAGCCAACCCATTCCCGGTAGCGCCGCGCTCAGCGGGTGAACGATCTTCGTTTTCGTCACTTCGCCCCAGCGACGCTGCGCCATGCCGCCGGGCATGGCCGCCAGTTTTTTACCGACACGCTGTGCGCAGCGTTGCAGCAGATCGTCCCAATTCGCGTAGCCCGGTGGCATCAGGTTTTCCGGACGATGCAGCAGGATGTCGTCGACCAGGGTTTCAGCCTGGCCGAGCTTGGGCAGTTTGAATTCCGGATATTTGGCGCGCACCGCGGCGGCAAAGCCGTCGAGTACGGTGTCGATGGTTTCCTGGCGGAAGTCATGGGCGAGGCGATAGCCAACCGAAACCGGATCGGCGCGATCGTCCCAATCGACCGTATACTTTTTCATGTCGACAAAGGGCGCCGCATCGCCGGCCTTGGCCAGCACCTTGTCGAGCACATCGTGCCAGTTGCGCATGAGCAGGGCGCGGTCGTCGAGCTGGATCGCGAGCATGTCGTCGGGCGTGAATTGGGTTTTCGCCTGCAAGTCGTCGCGGATCTGGCGCGCGCGTGCGCCGAAGTCGTAATTGCCGTCGCCGAGCTTTGCATAGTCGGGGCTTTGCCAGTCGAGCGTGCGCGCGTTCGCGGTCCAGATGCGCTGCGCCGGAGGATTCGGCAGACGCGGGTAATCGGCGGGCGCGAGCCAGCCGTTCCAACCGGTGTTCGGCTCACTCCAGTCGCAGGGCAGCAACGGATCGCAGGCGCCTTCGCGCTTGGGAATCTTGCCGGCAATCGTCCAGGCGATATTGCCGGCGTGGTCGCCGACGATGAAATTCTGTGCCGGCATGCCCGACGCATTGGCGATGTCCACGGCCTCGTCCACCGTTTCGGCGGTGTCCATGCGCGCGAACTGCATGTTCACGCCGCCGGGCTCGATCGCGGTCCAGGCCAGCGCGAGCGGCGTGCCGTCTGCGTCCTTGGCCAGGATCGGGCCCCATTGCGTGTCGCGCACTTCGAGTTTCACATCCGGCGCATTGTGCACTTTGATGATTTGTGTACTTTGCGACAACGCTTCCCAGCCAGCGGCCGTCTTGTAGCGTGTCGGGTCCTTGGGATCGAGCACGACGCGCACCCAGTCCATCCAGTCGCCGTAGCTGTTGGTGAAGCCCCAGGCGACATGACGATTACTGCCGGCGACCAGGGCGGGCATGCCGGGCAAGGTAACGCCGATCAGGTCCACGGTCTGGCCGGCGCGGCGAATATTCGGATACTCGATGCGCGCGCGGAACCAGATGTTCGGCACGCGCAGCGGCAGGTGCATGTCGTCGGCAACCAGCGCGGCATGCGTGGCGGTCAGCGCGCCGTTGACGGCAAATCCATTACTGCCGGGCTTGGCTTTTTCTTCCGCGTGCGCGGGTGGCATGTGCAGCAGTTTCGGATCGACCTTGCGCAGGTCGAGATCGCCGGCGCCGGGCAGGTCCGGATAGTTCATCGGCGGTCCGATCAGTGGCGCATCCCACGGTCCGCCGCTGGCGGAAAGGAATTTGTATGCTTTCTCCCCGAGCGCGGACTTGATCTGCGCGAATGCGAGTTCGCGCGCATTGTCGGCACCGTTGAGGTCGAAGAACATTGCGTCGATGGCGAGAATGCAATCGGTGTCGGTCCACGGCGCGGGTTTTTCGCCGAGCAACCAGTATTCCCAGGGCCGCGACGAGAGTGCCGCAAGGCCGGCATTGACGCCGTCGGAGTAGGCGTCCAGCGTGGCGCGTTCGTCCGGCGTTGCGGTGGCAAGCGCGGCCAACGCGCGCTCGCGCATGCGGAACGGCCGGTGCTGCTTGTCCATGTCGACGGCAGCGCCGCCGACGAGTTCGGCGAGCTCGCCGGCGGCCATGCGCCGCATCAGGTCCATCTCGAAGAAGCGCTCCTGCGCATGCACGAAGCCGAGCGCGAACATCGCGTCGTTGCGGCTTTGCGCCGTTACCGTGACGACACCCAGTGCGTCGCGCGCGATCGTTGTCTTCGCGTGTACGCCGGTTTTGCGCATGCCATCGAGTTGCGGCAGGCTGCAGCGCAACAACAACCAGGCAGCGAGCAGTAGCGTGGCGACAAGGATCAATGACGCGCCGACGACGCGGCGAAGAATGCGATGGTGTTTTTTCATGTTCAAGCCGTTGTTTCGATGCGATCCACGCGCGTAAACCCGCGCGGCAGCTTGCTGCCGCGCTGGGCGCGATTGCCGTTGTATTCCACGAGGTCCGCCCACTTCAATATCAGCTTGCGCTGACCGGCCCACAGCGTGACTTCGCCCTTGCCTTCGGCGACCACGGCAATTCCGGCGGCGCGCTCGCCTTCGCCGAGTTTGGCGCGCGGAATCTCGATCAGCTTGTTGCCCTTGCCGCCGTTGTCGAGTTCCGGCAGTTCGGCGACCGAGAACATCAGCAAGTGTCCGGCATTGGTCGCGATCACGATGCGATCGCGCGCGGGATCGTTGACGTAGGCGGGCACAAGCACATGCGCCTCATCGTCCATGTTGATGAGCTGCTTGCCGGCCTTCTTGTTCGCGAGCAGGGCTTCGAATTTCGTGACGAAGCCGTAGCCGAAGTCGCTGGCGAGCACGAGCCGCGTTGCCGGTTCGGCGATGGCCAGCGTATCGAAGCGCGCGCCCGGCGCGGGCGCGAAGCGGCCAGTCAGCGGCTCGCCGTTACCTCGCGCGGAAGGCAGCGTATGGGCCGGAGTCGAATAACTTCTTCCGCTCGAGTCGATGAAGGCGACATTCTGATTGGTCTTGCCCTTTGTCGCGCCAAGAAAGCTGTCGCCTTCGCGATAGCCGAGTGCGGCCGCATCCACGTCGTGACCTTTGGCCGCACGGACCCAGCCTTTTTCCGACAGCACGACGGTGATCGGTTCGCTGACGACGAGTTCGGATTCGTCCAGCGCCTGCGCCACGTCGCGCACCACCAGCGGCGAGCGACGCGCGTCGCCGAACTTTTCGGCATCGGCGGTGAGTTCGTCCTTGATCAGCGTCTTCAGTTTCGCCGGCGATTTCAATGTTACCGAAATGCGCGCGCGTTCCTCTTCCAGCGCATCGCGCTCGGCGTTGAGTTTCATTTCCTCCAGCCGCGCGAGCTGGCGCAGGCGCGTCTCGAGGATGTAGTCGGCCTGTTCCTCGCTCAATTTGAAACGCGCGATCAGCTTCGGCTTCGGCTCGTCTTCGCTGCGGACGATGCGAATGACTTCGTCCAGATTCAAAAAGACGATGCGCAAGCCTTCGAGCAGATGCAACCGGCGTTCGACCTTTTGCAGGCGATGTTCGAGGCGCTTTGTCACGGTTTGCTGGCGGAAGCGCAGCCATTCGACGAGGATCTGCTTGAGGTTCTTGACCTGCGGCTTGCCGTCGAGGCCGATCATGTTGAGATTGACGCGGTAGCTGCGCTCGAGGTCCGTGGTCGCGTTCAGATGCTGCATCATCTCGTCCGCATCCACGCGATTGCTGCGCGGGATCAGCACGATGCGTACCGGATTTTCGTGGTCGGACTCGTCGCGCACGTCCTCGAGCATCGGCAGCTTCTTCGCGCGCATCTGTTCCGCAATTTGCGCGATGATCTTCTCGCCGGACACCTGATACGGCAGCGCGGTGATGACAACATTGCCGTTCTCGACCTTGTATACCGCGCGGCAGCGCACCGAACCGTTGCCCGTGGCGTACATCGCGTGCAGGTCGCGTTTGGGCGTGATGATCTCGGCGCGGGTCGGGTAATCCGGGCCCTTCACATGCCGACAAAGGTCAGCGACGCTGACCTCGGGTTCGTCGAGCAGGTGGATGCAGGCGCTGGCGATTTCACGCAGATTGTGCGGCGGAATATCGGTGGCCATGCCCACCGCGATGCCGGTCGCGCCGTTGAGCAGCACATGCGGCACGCGCGCCGGCAGCCACACGGGTTCTTTCAGCGTGCCGTCGAAATTCGGCGTGAAATCCACGGTGCCCATGCCGATTTCGTCGAGCAGCAAGCCCGCGATCGGCGTCAGTCGCGACTCGGTGTAGCGCATCGCGGCGAAGGATTTGGGGTCGTCCTGCGAACCGAAGTTGCCTTGGCCGTCGATCAGCGGATAGCGGTACGAAAAAGGCTGGGCCATCAGCACCATCGCCTCGTAGCACGCGCTGTCGCCATGCGGATGGAACTTGCCGATCACGTCGCCGACGGTGCGCGCGGATTTCTTCGGCTTGGCGCCGGCGTCCAGGCCCAGTTCGCTCATCGAATACACGATGCGGCGTTGCACGGGTTTCAGACCGTCGCCAATGAAGGGCAGGGCGCGGTCGAGCACCACGTACATCGAATAGTCGAGATAAGCGCGCTCGGCGTATTCCTTGAGCGGAATCTGTTCGTAATTGGCTTGCGGGTTCATTGCGGGATCCGGCGAGACGATTCCGTCATTTTGCCGGAAAGCGCGCTCGATGTGGTGCGCGCGATGAAGCGCTGTTACGGCGCGAAACCGTAGGCGCAAAGCGCCAGCAAGCATCGTCTGGCAGGCATGCCCGCCTCCCGTGGCCGATGTTTTCGCAGCGCACGGCCGGAAATCGCGTTCACGAACAGGTCGTCAGGGTCGTTGGGATGGGATCATGCGGCGGCGAGCGGCGCGAGTTGCCGCTCCAGGGAGCGCAATGCCCGGGCAACGATCATGCGCGCGCCGTCTTCGCTGCCGCCAGTGGCGGCGGCGATTTCGCCGAAGCTCATGCCGTGCTCCACGCGCAGACGCACGCACCGGCGCTGGCGTGCGTTGAGCGCACGCAACGCACTGGCGTAGGCACGTGCGCGCTCGTGCGCAAGCACGGCACCGACCGGATCGCCGTCGGCGGCGAGGCTCGCGTCGATCGCCACGACTTCGCCGCGACTGCGGCGCCGACGCAGCTCGTCGCGCACTTCGTTGAGCAGGATTCGGCGCAGCCAACCCAGCAGCGCGGCTTCGCCGCGCATTTC
>DATIOA010000041.1:0-33273 GCA_035473575.1 Rudaea sp.
CCATAGGGTTTGCCGAACTTGTTCATGTGCGCGGGAATGCGCCGCTGGGTCAACTCCAGTCGCACGTCCAGCGGCTTGTCGGCGCCGGGCGTCACCACTTCGTGCCACGCGGTCGCGCGTTCGTGCCAGATCACCATGTCGCCCGCCACCGCTGGCACGCCGTCGAGGCGGAACGTGCCGCTGGCATCCGGGTGGGTGAAGTACGGCGTGTCCAGCACGAGGATGTTGCCGACCATGGAATGATGAACATTGCAATACACGCGCACGTAGCCCACATGCGAGAACGTCACCGTCTTGCCCTCGCCTTCGGCGTACAGACCGACATCGAAGGCATTGTCTTTCGACAGTGAAAACGCGTTGTGCAGGATCGGATCGTCGTTCGGGAAGCGCACTTTGCTGCCGACGGTGATGGCCAGGGTGCGCGGCGTGAACTGCTTGCGCAACGTGCTCATCGTGTAGGTTTCATGCGCCGGCACGACGTGCTCGGGAACCTTCGGGCGGAAATACACGATCGCGTCCTGCGCCTCTTCGTTGCGCAGTGCCTTGCCATCGACCGTGAGCGACAAGCGGCCCTGGATGCTGGCCGCGCACAACAGGCTTGGCGACGTCAGACCTGGCAACATCAAGCCCGGCAACAACAGCACGAGAATCAGCAAAGCGCGCACATGTCCCCCGCCAGCGGATTTTGCGGCATCATAGCAAAAGCGCGGCGCCTGCCCGCAGCCATGAAAAACCGAATCCCATGTCGCAAATCGAAATTCGCCGCAAGCACGGCAAATCGCACAAGGCAGCCAGAGCCGCCGTGGAAAAGACAGTCGGCGCGATCGGCAAGAAATTTGCGATCGTCAGTGAATGGGATGGCGACACCCTGCACTTCTCACGCGGCGGCGTGAACGGACGCATCCATGTCGGCAAGACGGAACTGCGTGTGCACGCGGAATTGGGATTCCTGCTCGGCGCGCTGAAACCGATGATCGAGGCGGAGATACATCGCCAACTGGACGAAAACTTCGGCTGATTCGACGTTCGGCCTATAATCGGTAGTCTTCATTTTTCGGAGTCCGCCATGTCCTCTTCCGTCGTCATCGTCGGCGCCAAGCGCACCGCCATCGGCTCCATGCTCGGCCAGTTCACCGGCGTGCCGTCCACCACGCTCGGCGCCACCGCGATCAAGGCCGCGCTGGATCAGTCCGGTGTGGCACCCGCGGATGTCTCCGAAGTCATCATGGGTTGCGTGTTGCCGGCCAACCTCGGCCAGGCACCGGCACGCCAGGCATCGCTCGCGGCGGGCCTGCCGAAGTCGACCGGATGCACGACGATCAACAAGGTCTGCGGTTCGGGCATGAAGGCGATCATGCTCGGCAACGATCTGATCAAGGCAGGTTCCGCGACTATCGTGGTTGCCGGTGGCATGGAGTCGATGACCAACGCGCCGCACATGGTCTCCGCGCGCACCGGCCTGCGCTACGGCGATGCCAAGCTCGTCGACCACATGGCCTGGGACGGCTTGACCAATCCTTACGACGGCCAGTCGATGGGTGTGTTCGCGGAAAAATGCGCGGACAAATACGGCTTCACGCGCGAGGCGCAGGACGCCTACTCGATCGAGTCAGTCAAGCGCGCGCAGGCCGCAATTGCGTCCGGCGCGTTTGCCGCGGAAATCGTGTCGGTAAAAGTCGCCGGCAAGAAGGGCGACGTGGAATACGCCACCGACGAACAGCCGGGCAAGTCCGACATCGCCAAGGTGCCGACTCTGAAACCCGCCTTCCGCAAGGATGGCACGGTCACCGCCGCGAGTTCGTCGAGCATATCCGACGGTGCTGCCGCGACTGTGCTGCTCGACGAAGACACCGCGAAGAAGTTGGGCATCAAGCCGCTGGCGCGCATCATCGCCCACGCCACGCAGTCGCAGGAACCGGAGTGGTTCACCACTGCGCCAGTCGGCGCGATCGAGCAGGTGCTGAAGAAAGCCGGCTGGAAAGTCGCCGACGTCGACCTGTTCGAGGTCAACGAAGCGTTCGCGGTGGTCGCGATGGCGCCGATGAAGGATCTCGGCATCGAACATGCCAAGCTCAATGTCAATGGCGGCGCCTGCGCGCTCGGCCATCCGATCGGCTGTTCCGGCGCGCGCCTCGTCGTGACGCTGCTCCATGCGCTGAAGGCGCGCGGCGGCAAGCGCGGCGTGGCCTCACTGTGCATCGGCGGCGGCGAAGCTACCGCGCTCGCCATCGAATTGGTGTAAGCTCGATAAGCCCGAAAACCGACTTCATCGGTGGGCGGACGCTGTATTTCCGTTCATTACCAACCACGTGAAATTCTCGATAGGGAGACACTCATGCAACTCAAGCACGCATTCATCGCTGCCGCACTTGCCCTGACCTTGGGCGCCTGCGGCGACAACGCGCAACAGGCCGCGCAAGACGCTGCCGCCAAGGCGAAAGAAGCCGCCGCCGCGACCGCACAGAAGGCGCAAGAAACCGCCGCCGCCGCGCAGCAGGCCGCCAGCCAGGCGACCCAGGCCGCCGAGCAGGCCAAATCGGGCGACATGAGCGGTGCCGCCGCCTCCGCGCAGGGCGCTGCCGCTTCCGGACAGGCCGCTGCCGCCGGCGCGCAGGACACCGCTGCGACCGCCAAGAAGGGCGCCGAAGAAGTGAAGGCTGCAGCGCAGGGTGCGCAACCGGCCGCCGAGCCGAAGAAGGACGACAACGGCGGTCACTGATCGCACGCTGTTCCTTCGCAAGACCCAAACCGGCCGCCTCGTGCGGCCGGTTTGTTTTTGGGCCGACCCAACGAAACCGTTATGCTGTGTTCCGATCCTGATCGTGCCAAATACCCATGCCCATCATCGAATCGCAGATCGACGCCCGTTCGCCCGAGTTTGCCGCCAATGCCGCGAACCTGCGCGCCGCGGTCGAGGACCTGAAAAAGCAATTGGCGCGCAGCGCACTCGGCGGCGGCGAAAAAGCCCGCGAAAAACACACGGCCCGCGGCAAGCTGCTGCCACGCGAACGCATTCGCGCCCTGCTCGATCCGGGTTCGCCGTTCCTTGAACTCTCGCCGCTGGCCGCGCACGGCATGTACGAGGACGCTGCGCCGGGAGCCGGGCTCATCACCGGCATCGGTCGCGTCAATGGCAGCGAAGTCGTCGTCGTCGCGAACGACGCCACGGTGAAAGGCGGCACGTATTTTCCGATCACCGTGAAAAAGCACCTGCGCGCGCAGGAAGTGGCGCTGGAGAACCGCCTGCCCTGCATTTATCTGGTCGATTCCGGCGGCGCATTCCTGCCGCTGCAGGACGAGGTTTTCCCGGACAAGGAACATTTTGGCCGCATTTTTTACAACCAGGCCCGACTGTCCGCGCTGGGCATCCCGCAGATTGCGGCGGTGATGGGTTCCTGCACTGCCGGCGGCGCCTATGTGCCGGCAATGAGCGACGAGACCATCATTGTAAAGGGACAGGGCACGATCTTCCTCGGTGGTCCGCCGCTGGTGAAGGCCGCCACCGGCGAAGTGGTCGATGCGGAGACGCTGGGCGGCGCCGACGTGCACACCGCGATTTCCGGTGTCGCCGATCATCTTGCCGAAAACGATGCGCATGCGTTGTCCATCGCACGCGACATTGTCGCTGCGCTGAATCGCAAAAAGACGCTGCCGTTGGCGCTCGCCGCACCGACCGCGCCAAAATATGCGGCCGCGGAACTGTATGGCGTGATCCCGCAAGACACCCGACGCCCGTTCGACATCCGCGAGGTGATCGCGCGCATCGTCGACGGCTCCGAATTCCACGAATTCAAGGCGCGCTACGGCAAGACCCTGGTCACCGGCTTCGCGCATATCCATGGCTACCCGGTCGGCATCGTTGCGAACAACGGCATCCTGTTTTCGGAAAGCGCGCTCAAGGGCGCGCACTTCATCGAACTTTGCAACCAGCGCAACGTACCGCTGGTGTTCCTGCAGAACATCACCGGTTTCATGGTCGGCAAGAAGTACGAACAAGCCGGCATCGCCAAGGACGGCGCCAAGATGGTGACGGCGGTGGCGTGCTCGCATGTGCCGAAGTTCACGGTGGTGATCGGCGGCAGTTTCGGCGCCGGCAATTACGCCATGTGCGGGCGTGCCTATGGCGCGCGCTTCCTGTGGATGTGGCCGAACGCGCGCATCAGCGTCATGGGCGGCGAACAAGCGGCGTCGGTGCTCGCCACCGTCAAGCGCGACGGCATCGAAGCCGGAGGCAAGCAATGGTCGAAAGACGAGGAAGAAGCCTTCAAGACCCCGATCCGCGAACAATACGAACGCCAGGGCCATCCCTACTATGCGAGCGCGCGGCTGTGGGACGACGGCATCATCGATCCCATCGACACGCGCCGCGTGCTGGGATTGGCGATTTCGGCGTCTTTGAACGCGCCGATCGAAACCGGGCGTTACGGCGTATTCAGGATGTGAACGGGAATGAAGTGACCCGAATCAGACTGTTCGGGTCGTTCAGGCAGTCGCCGGAGGTGCGACGGCGGGTGCCGCGCGCGAGGCTGCATGCACGCGCGTGATCCAGCGCATGCCAAATACAAGCAGCACGGTCGTCGCCAGCCAGAAGACGATCTGCATGCCGGCCGGACGCGCCTCGTAGCCGACCAGGATGTGCAGTGCCTGCCCCACGACCGAACCGTTGTCGAGCAAGGCCGAAGTGTTCCAGACCTGATTGTCCCAGGCCGGCAGCCAATTCGCCTGGATCAGGAAACGCGCAGCGCTCGAGGCAAGACCGGCGGCCAGCAGTACCAGCATCCAGTTCGTGGCCGTGAAAAAATGCCGCATCGGTATGCGCAGCAGGCCGAAGTACAACGCGAAACCCACCGCGGTGCCGCCGGCAACGCCGAGCGGTACGCCGAGCAGCAAGTCCGCCCTGCCCGCGCCGCCAGCTGCCATTCCATACAGGAACAGCACGACCTCGGAACCTTCGCGCAATACGGCCAGCGCGACCACGGCGAGCAGCATCGCCAAAGAACTCGATCCCGCCTTCACGGCGTGGCCGACCGATTGCATCTGCTGCGCCAGTTCGCGGCCGTGGCTGGACATCCAGATCACGTGCCAGCCGATCATCAGCACGGCGGCGAGCAACACACAGGCGTTGAACAATTCCTGACCGGCACCGCCGACCGCTTCTTCGATGGCGCCGGCGAACAGCGCGACCACGATCGCGCCGACGATACCCAAGCCGATGCCGCCGCCGATGAAGCGGGCGCGGCCGACGACGCCGCGCGTGGCCGCCGCGACGATGGTGACGATCAGCGCGGCTTCCAGAACTTCACGAAACACCAGCAATGCGACGCCGAGCATGGCCTTACTCCACCACGAGGACACCCTTGCCGGTGTCCTGATGGAAATCGTCGAAGAACTTGTAACTGCCCTTGTCCAGCGGACCGATGAACACGGTAACCGTACTGTTGGGCAGGACGATCTTTTCGCGGTTGAACTCGGTGCTCTCGAACTCCGACGGCGTATTGTCGGTATTCGTGACGCGCAGCTTGAACTTGGTGTTGGCAGGCACCGTCAACTGCGCCGGCTCGAATTTCTGAGCCTTGATGGTGAGCTGGAATTCGGGCAAGTCGGCAGCCCACGCAGTCGCCGACGCGGTGAGCAGCAGACAAAGGCAAATCCGGTTCAGCATGGCGATGAGGTCCTGAAGATTGCAGTAAATGATAATGGTTCGCATTTACTTGTGCAAGCCGTGTCACCTCAGGCATTCACAATGCAGTCAAGGTCGGTTCGGCGTAGCTGTCGGTCGGGTCCTCGGCATCCGGAACGAAGCGGCCCGAAGCGTCGAGTTCCGCGAACAGACCGCCACGGGCGACGAGTTCGGCATAGCGCCCCTGCTCCACCAGTTCGCCGTCCTTCAGGACGAGGATCAAATCCGCATTGCGCACGGTGGACAGGCGATGTGCGATCACGAACGTGGTGCGATCCTTCGTCAACGCGCCCAATGCGCGCTGGATGCGCGCCTCCGTGGCGTTGTCCAGCGCGCTGGTGGCCTCGTCAAGAATCAGGATCGGCGCGTCCTTTAGCATCGCGCGCGCGATCGAAAGGCGCTGGCGCTCGCCGCCGGACAGCGAGCGGCCGCGTTCGGCGACAAGCGTGGTATAGCCCTCCGGCTTCACGACGATGAAATTGTGCGCCTCGGCCGCCTGCGTCGCGGTCTCGAGTTCCGCCTGTGTGGCGTCGGGTTTGCCAATCAGCAGGTTGTCGCGGATCGAACGGTAAAAAAGACCGGGGTCCTGAAACACCACGGCGATGTGCCGGCGCAGCGAATTCAGGCTCACCTCGCGGATGTCGATGCCGTCGATCGTGATCCTGCCCTCGCTCGGATCGTAGGCGCGATACAGCAGACTCAACGCCGTGGTCTTGCCGGCGCCGGTCGGCCCGACCAGGGCGATGGTGCTGCCCGCCTTCGCACTGAAACTCAGGTGTCTGAGCGCCGGGTGCGTGACCTCGTAACCGAATGAGACGTTGTCGAACGCAACGTCGCCCCTGACCGCCGGCAGATCCGGGGCGCCGGGTTTTTCCTGCAGCACTTCCTTGGTGTCCAGCACGGCGAAGAAATCGCTGAGCGAATGCGTCTGGAAGAACAAGCCGGAAATGAAACTCGCGAATTGTTCGAGCCGGCCGATCAGCATCATCGCGAAACCGACGAAGCTGACGATGCCGCCAACGCTGACTTCGCCCTTGCCGTTAAGCGAGGCGCCGAGCGCGAAGATTGCCACAACCGTGAGCGTGCTCGAAGCGCGGTTGGCCACGGTCAGCCAGGCCCAGCCGCGCAGCACCGGATACTGCGCATTCAACACCTTGTTCATCATGTCGCGGATTGCGCCGACCTCGGAGGCCAGGCGCGTGAAGCTCTGCACCACCAGCACATTGCCGAACACGTCGCCGGCGCGTTCGGTGATTTCGTGGTGCAATTCCTCGACCTCGCCCTGCGCCTTCAGCGTGCGCCGCATGGCGATGGAATTGAACACGGCGAAGCTGACCATCAGCGCGATCATCAGCAGCGCCAGCTTCCAGTTCATTTTCAGTGCCAGCGGCACCATGACGATGATGGCGAGCAAGGTCGCCAGGTGTTCGCGGAAAAAGCCGAGCCACAGGCTGAACAGGTTGCTGGTGCCGCCGTGCATGATGCGCAGCAGGCGCCCGGTGTGATGCTGGCCGTGGAACGACAGCGGCAGCGCAATGGCGTGCTCGAAGAACATGGCGATCGCGGCGAGCCTGCGCCGGTGCGCCAACCGGTCGGCGTACAGCGACACCCAGACACTGGCGACCACGCCGCCGAAACCGGCGCCCGCCCACCAGCCGATATAGCGCCAGGCATCGCCGTGGCCCTTGGCGGCCAGCGCGTCGACGACACGGCCGAACAGCCAGGGTTCGAGGAAGAACACGCCGGCCAGCGCCAGGTTCGCGACCGCGAGCGCGATCGCCAGCCATTTTTCCGGAGCCAGCAAGGCGATGACGCGCAGGTAGAGTCGCAGCAACGGCATACGCACAGTGTAGCAAGCGCGGACAAACCGCTATCATGCGGAAATCGCAAGATCTGGAGCGTGCATGCCCTCGTCGCTCGACATTGCCATCGAACGCGCCGTGGCGCGCGTGGCGTTGAACCGCCCGCAGGTGCACAACGCCTTCGACGACGCGCTGGTCGCGGAACTGACGGAGACGCTCGGCAAGCTCGACCGCGATCCCGGCGTGCGCTTCATCGTGCTTACCGGCTACGGCAGCACGTTTTCGGCCGGCGCTGATCTCAATTGGATGCGCGGCATGGCGCGCGCGAACGAAGCGGAGAACCGCGCCGATTCCGAACGCCTCGCGGCGTTGATGCGCACGCTCAACACGCTCGCGAAACCAACACTGGCGCGCGTGAACGGTTCGGCTTACGGCGGCGGCGTCGGCCTCGTCGCCTGCTGCGACATCGCGATCGCCGCCGACAGCGCGAAATTCGGACTGACCGAGGTCAAGCTCGGACTCGTGCCCGCGGTGATTTCGCCCTATGTCGCCGCCGCGATCGGCGCGCGCCAGACGCGACGCCTGTTCGTGACCGGAGAAATCTTCGACGCGGTTTATGCACAGCGCATCGGCCTCGTGCATGACGTTGTCGCGCCCGACAAACTCGACGAACAGGTCGACCGCGTGCTGCACTGGCTTGGCAAAGGCGGGCCTCACGCACAGCGCGAGGCCAAGCACCTGGCCCTGGAACTCGGCGGCGCGCTGGAGCGCAACAGCGGCCAGACCGACATGAAGAACGCCGCGCTGATCGCGCGCCTGCGCGTGTCGCCGGAAGGCCAGGAAGGCTTGACCGCGTTTCTCGACAAACGTGCGCCGGCCTGGGCCAGGGAAGACTGACGAACATGTTCACGCGCATCCTCATCGCCAATCGCGGCGAAATCGCCTGCCGCATCATCCGCACTTGCCGGCGTTTGGGGATAGCGACCGTCGCCGTGTATTCGGAAACCGACGCGACGGCGCAGCATGTGCGCCAGGCAGATGTCGCCTATCCGATCGGCGGTCCGCGTCCGCAGGACAGCTACCTTCGTGGCGACACCATCATCGAAGCGGCGAAAAAGTCCGGCGCACAGGCCATACATCCCGGTTACGGATTCTTGTCCGAGAACGCGGAATTTGCCGACGCCTGCGAAAAAGCAGGCATCGTCTTTATCGGCCCGTCGGCCGAGTCCATGCGCAAGATGGGCTCGAAGGCCGGTGCCAAGGAATTGATGGCCGCGCACGGCGTGCCGGTAGTGCCGGGTTACACCGGCGAAGACCAGGATCCGACTCTGCTCGCGCGCGAGGCGCAGCGCATCGGCTTTCCGCTGATGATCAAGGCGGCCTACGGTGGCGGCGGCAAGGGCATGCGCATCGTGCGCAGCGCTGCTGAGTTCGCCGCGAACCTGGAATCCTGCCAGCGCGAGGCATCGAGCGCGTTCGGACGCGACCGCGTCCTGCTCGAACGCTACATCGAAACCCCGCGCCATATCGAGTTCCAGATCTTTGGCGACACGCACGGCAACATCGTGCACTTGAACGAGCGCGAGTGCTCGGCGCAACGACGCTATCAGAAGGTGCTGGAAGAAACGCCATCGCCGTTCCTCACGCCAGAACTGCGCGGGAAAATGGGCGACGCAGCGATCGCTGCCGGCCGCGCGCTCGGCTACGCGAACGCCGGCACGGTGGAATTCATCGTGGCGCCTCCCGGTGATTTCTATTTCATGGAAATCAACACGCGCCTGCAGGTCGAGCATCCGGTGACCGAGATGACCTTGCGCCTGGACTTGGTCGAGCTGCAGTTGCGCGTGGCCGCGGGCGAAGCCCTTCCCGCTTCGCTGATCCGCAACAAGGCCGTGCCGCAGGATGGCCACGCGATCGAACTGCGCCTGTACGCCGAAGACCCGCAGGCGGGATTCCTGCCCGGTTCCGGAAAACTCCAGCGCCTGCGCCTGCCGCCACAGGATGCGCATGTGCGCATCGACAGCGGTGTGGTCGAAGGCGACACAGTGACGATCTTCTACGATCCGATGATCGCCAAGCTCATCGTCTGGGATCGCACGCGCGCGGACGCGCTCACGCGCATGCGCGAGGCGCTCGCGCAATGCGACGTCGCCGGACCGAAATCGAACATCGCTTTCCTCGAACGGCTCGTGCGCCATCCGGCCGTGATCGAAGGCCGCATCGACACGGGCTACCTCGACCGGCAATTGTCCGAATTCCTGCCACGAGATACCGACACCGATGTCGTGATGTTGTTCGCCGCGGCGACCACCGCGCTACTCGACGAAGAAGATCGCGCACGCCACCTCGCACGCGCGAGCGGCGATCCGCATTCGCCGTGGCGCGATGCGGGTGCGTGGCGGCTCGGTCATCCGGGCAAGCGCATAGTGGCCCTGGAACACGGTGGCAAGCGCATTGAAATTACTGCCTACGGCGCAAATGGAAATTACGCGTTGAGCCACGCCGAAGCGGGTTGCCATGTCGCCGACGCAATCTTGCTGGATGGATTCCTCAACGCCCGATTCGACCACGTGGCCCGGCGCTACCAGGCCGATGCGGACGACACCCGCATCGTCGTGCACGACGGCACGCAGCGCACGCGCTTCGAACGCGCGCGTGCGTTCGCCTTCACGCCAAGTTCGCACAAGAGCGGCGACCGCATCGCCGCGCCCATGCCCGGCCGCATCGTCGTGGTCAAGGTCAAGACCGGCGATGCCGTCGCCGCAGGCCAGGAATTGCTGGTCATGGAAGCAATGAAAATGGAATTGAGCCTGAAGGCGCCGCGCGCGGCCACGGTGGAATCCGTGAACGCGAAAACCGGCGAGTTCGTTGAGGCCGACACCGTGCTGGTACGTTTCGTGGAGGACGCGCAATGAAATCGCTTCTGCTCCTGGGTGCGCTGGCGCTGCTGTGCGGTTGCCAGGACACCTTTTTCGAAACACAACCGGGAACGCGCATCACCGCGTGCGACGAACGCTTCGTCGGCCAGTGGCGGTTGCTGCCGGCCGATCCGGCGAAGGCCGATGATGCATTTTTCGTTGTGGTCGAGCCGCAGTGCAAGCGTTGGCGTTTCATCGAAGACGGCAAGGACGACATAAAAACCGAAAACAGCGTGCACGTGGCGTTCGCGCGCGTCGGCGAGCTTGCGCTGCTCACGCTCAAGGAAGACCAACCCGCCTCGCACGACTCGCAGGCGCGCTGGAGCGACGGCTACCGCTACCTGCGCTACGATTTCGTCGACGGAACGATCCGCCTGCATGCGGTCGACGACAAGCGCGTGGCACACCTCATCATCGATGGCGGCATCCACGGTCGTACCGAACGCATCTCGCGCGAGCCCGGCAGCCAGCGCGACAGCGACGACCTGCACAATTTCGTCGCCGGCGATGCGAAGGAGATGGCGCGCGTCGCGCAGCTCGATGGAATTTTCCGGTCGGGTGGTTATTACACATTGAAACCGGCGACGCACGACGAAATATTCAAGTCGACGGGAAAACCCGCACCCATCGCCAAGCCATGACCATTTCCAACCACGTCCGCATCGTCGAAGTCGGTCCGCGCGACGGCCTGCAGAACGAAAAGACCATCGTGCCGACGGCGGTCAAGGTCGAACTGATCGACCGTCTATCGGGCACGGGCTTGCAGACCATCGAAGCGACCAGCTTCGTCAGTCCGAAATGGATACCGCAACTGGCCGATGCGGCAGACGTCTACGCATCCATCCACAGGAAACCCGGTGTGCGCTATCCCGTGCTCGTGCCGAATTTGCAGGGCTACGAACGCGCACGATCGGTGGGCGCGGCGGAAATCGCCGTTTTCACCGCGGCCAGCGAGGCGTTCAACCAAAAGAACATCAATGCGTCCATCGACGAATCCATCGCGCGCTTTGTGCCCGTGATGGAACGCGCCAGGGCCGATGGCGTCGCCGTGCGCGGCTATGTGTCCACCGTGCTTGGCTGTCCGTACCAGGGCGAGGTGCCGCTTGCCGACGTGGTGCGCGTGGCCAAGCGCCTGCACGATCTGGGCTGTTATGAGATTTCGCTCGGCGACACCATCGGCATCGGCACGCCAGCCAAGGCGCGCGCCATGCTCGCCGCCGTCGCCGACGAAGTTCCGATGGCCGCGCTCGCCGTGCATTTCCACGACACGCGCGGACAGGCACTGGCCAACATCCTCGCCTGCCTGGAACTCGGCGTCGCCGTCGTCGACTCGGCCGTGTCGGGCGTCGGCGGCTGCCCCTACGCACACGGCGCTACCGGCAACGTCGCGAGCGAAGACGTCGTCTACATGCTGCACGGCATGGGCATCGCCACCGGCATCGATTTGCCGAAATTGATCGAGACCGGCCGTTGGTTGAGCGCGCAACTCGTGCGCGACAACAGCAGCAAGGTCGGCAAGGCAGCCTGACCATGCCTGCCCGCCTCGCTCCCGATCAGTCCCGCGGCTACCTGGTTCCGCTCGGCGCCAGCGTTCGCGGTGCGGGCCAGACCGGCATCTTTCGCCGTCTGTTCGCGATCCTCGGCCAGCGTCCGCGGGTGGCGATCATCGTCGCCGCGGCCGACGAGGCACTCGCGGACGATCTGGATGCGCGCCTCGTCGCCGACGGTGCTGGCCAAGTGCAGCGCATTGTGCTGAATCAGCGTGCCGACAGCGAAGCGCAAGCCGCACTCGCGACGATCGAGCATGCGCACCTTGTCGTGCTGTGCGCCGACCAGCCGTTGCGACTTTCCACCCTGCTCGGTGGCACGGCGCTGGCGCGCTTGCTGCGCCGGCGCAATGCCGACGGCATGGCGGTCGGCGGCATCGGCGCCGGCGCCGCCGTCCTGCCCGAGCACATGCTCGGTGGCGGCACGCAGGGACCCTCGCCGCGCATGGGCAACGTCAGTCTTGCGCCGGGACTCGGCCTGTCCAACCGTTTGCTAATCGACCAGGGCGGGGCCGGCGCGGATCGCCTCGGCCGCCTGCTCGGCGCGCTCGCGCTCAATCCCTTCGTGCTCGGCATTGGCCTGGATGCCGACACCGCCGCGTTCATCGGCCCCGACAACGTGTTGGAAGTCGTCGGCATCGGCAGCGTCACCGTGGTCGACCCCACCGACGTCGGCCATTCCAACGCGGCCGACGCGGGCCCGAGCGATCCGATCAGCATCACCAACCTGCGCGTGCACGTGCTGGTACACGGGTCGCGCTACGACCTGGATTTCAGACGCCCGCTGTGAGCTTCACGATCCGTCCCATCGAAGCGCACGACGATGCCGCCGTCGCCGCGATCATCCGCGCCGTGATGCCGGAATTCGGCGCCGACGGCCCCGGCTTCGCCATCCACGACGCGGAGGTCGGCGCCATGCACGCGGCCTACGCAAAACCCGGCCGTATCTACTTTGTCGTGGAACTGGATGGGAAGGTTTGCGGCGGCGCTGGCGTGGCGCCACTCGACGGCGAAGCGGGCACCTGCGAATTGCGCAAGATGTATTTCCTGCCGGAACTGCGCGGGCGCGGCGCCGGCGATGCACTGATGCGCCGGTGTCTGGAAGCGGCTCGTGCGCTGGGTTACCGGCGTTGCTACCTGGAAACGCTCACCGGCATGGATGCGGCGCAGAAGCTCTACGCGCGACATGGCTTCGCCTGCATTCCCGCAGCCATGGGAGCGACCGGGCATTTCAGTTGCAACCGGTTTTATCTGCGCGATCTCGGGCCAACTCCACCGCCTTCCCGCGATTGACCTGTCCGCATCGGCGGCCGGAATCACTGTTTCTTGGCATGCCTTATGCCGGAAGAAATCGCCGCTTGTTTTGCGTTGACCGCTCACGGGATCGGGAGTAGGTTCGGCCTCCCGAACGGATCCGTTCATTGCAACCGCTGGAGGGACGCAATCATGTACGCATCACGTTTGTTGAACCGCAGAAGCGCATTCTTCATGCTGATCGCCGCGACCGGCACGACATTCGCGGCGGGGCAACCCCCGGCCGCGGAATCGGCGAAGCACGCCGTCGCGAAACACGCCAAGGGACCGAGCGATACGGAGCTGATCGCGAGCGCGATGAAAGCCGCGCCCGCAAACGTCGCGAAGAACGCGACCATCGTCGCGACGCAAGCCGACGGATCGATGCGCACGCTGCGCAAGGGCAGCAACGGCTTTACCTGCATGCCCGACAATCCGACGACGCCGGGCCCGGACCCTATGTGCATGGACGCGAACGCGATGGAATGGGCGCATGCCTGGATGTCGCACCAGACTCCTCCCGCCGGCAAGGTCGGATTCATGTACATGCTCGAAGGCGGCACCGACGCGAGCAACACCGATCCGTACGCACAAAAGCCCGAGTCCAACAACCACTGGGTCAAGACCGGCCCGCACGTGATGATCGTCGGCGCCGACGCGAGCTTCTACGATGCCTATCCGAAGAATCCCGACCCGGATACGTCGCAACCCTACGTGATGTGGGCCGGTACGCAGTACCAGCACCTGATGGCGCCGGTGCACTGAGGATTGCCATGGCGGGCATCGTCCCGGCTCGAACCGGGGCGGTGCCCGATTGCCGTTCGCTCGGCGCACATTTATCCGCGAAAGCGGCGCACGGCTGCTAGAATCCGCCGCCTCCCTCAGCGCGGAATTCCCATGCAACTCGATCAGATCAAGGCCGTCGTCACTGGCGGCGTTTCCGGGCTCGGCTTTGCCGTCGCCAGGCACCTTATCGCGCACGGCGCCAGCGTCACCCTGTGCGACATCAACGACGAAAAGGGCGCGGCGGCAGTCGTCGAACTCGGCGTGAAGGCGAGCTACCAGCGCGTGGACGTCACCAGCGAAGACGGCGTCGCCGCGGCGGTCAAGCAGGCCGCCGAACGCATGGGCGGACTGAACGCCGCGATCAGTTGCGCCGGCATCCTTGGCGCCGGACGCGTGCTCGGCAAGGAAGGCCCGATGCCGCTGAAGACCTTCCAGAACACGGTGCTGGTGAACCTGATCGGCAGCTTCAACGTGGCCAAGTCCGCCGCCGATGTCATGCAACACAATGCTCCGGGCGCGGACGGCGAGCGCGGCGTGATCGTGAATACCGCATCGATCGCCGCCTACGAAGGCCAGATTGGCCAGGCCGCGTATTCCGCCTCGAAAGGCGGTGTGATCGGCATGACCCTGCCGATGGCGCGCGAGTTCGCGCGCATCGGCGTGCGCGTGATGACGGTCGCGCCGGGCGTTTTCCACACGCCGATGGTCGATGGCATGCCGCAAAATGTATACGATTCCCTTTGTGCGCAAGTCCCGTATCCGTCGCGCCTGGGCACAGCGGAAGAATTCGCCGATACGGTCGCGTTCATCCTGCAGAACCGCTACATGAACGGCAGCGTCATTCGCGTCGACGGCGCGATCAGGCTGGCGCCGAAATGAAAGCCGCCGAAATCAAGAAGGGCAACGTCGTCGAGCACAACGGCCGGGTCTGGCAGGTGCGCGACATCGAGCGCAGTGCGCCGCAAGGCCGCGGCGGCAACGTCACATTCCGCTTCACGATGTACAGCGTGCCCGGCGCGCAGAAGCTGGATCTATCGCTGCGCGCGGAGGACGACCTCAAGGAAACCGAACTGGCGCGCCGCGCGGCGACGTATTCCTACAAGGACGGCGACGCCTTCGTGTTCATGGATGCCGAGGACTACGCCCAGTACACGCTCGGTGCGGACGCGATCGGCGACGCCGCCGGATACATCAGCGAAGGGCTGGAAGGCTGCTACGTACAGTTGATCGAAGGCCAGCCCGTGGCCGTGCAGTTACCACCCGCAGTCGAACTCGAAGTGGTCGACACCGCGCCGGAACTCAAGGGCGCCACCGCGACGAAACGTCCGAAACCTGCCACGCTCACCACCGGCATCGAGATCCAGGTGCCCGAATACATCCGTATCGGCGAAAAGATCCTGGTCAGCACGCTGACGGGAGAATTCAGCGGTCGAGCGTGACGTGTGCCTGTTGCCCGCCACCCGCCCCTCGCGTATGGTAGCCGCGTTTTGCGCCGGTGCTTCTGGCGTCCTGCAACCAACACCGTCCGGGGAGGACATCCATGATTTTCTGGCGCGTCAAGCCGCTCGATCAGATTCTCGCCACCGCTGAAAAGAAATCGCTCAAGCGCCAACTCGGTCCCATCCAGTTGACCCTGCTCGGCATCGGTGCGGTGATCGGCACGGGCATTTTCGTGTTGACCGCTGAAGCGGCGCAGAAAGCCGGCCCGGCGATGATGCTGTCGTTCGTCATCGCGGCCGTGGTTTGCGGTCTCGCCGCGCTGGCTTATGCGGAACTCGCCTCAATGCTGCCGGTATCAGGATCGGCTTACACCTATACTTACGGCGTGATGGGCGAATTGATCGCCTGGATCGTCGGCTGGGCGCTGGTGCTTGAATACGCGATCGGCGCAACTGCCGTCTGCGTGGGCTGGTCGGGCTACATGAACGGCCTGCTCATGCACTCCGACATGTTCGGATTGGTCGCACCCGGCGCACTCGCGCTGCCCGAATACCTGCGCACCGGCATATATTCCGGTGGCGGCTTCAACCTGCTCGCTTTCCTGATCGGTATCGCCGTGACCTGGTTATTGGTGATCGGCACGTCCAAGAGCGCGCGCGTCAACGCCGTGCTGGTGGCGATAAAGATCGTTGCCCTGACCGTGTTCATCTTCATCGCCTTGCCCGCGGTCAAGAGCGTCAACCTGGAACCGTTCCTGCCCGGCGGCTGGGGCAATCCACTCGGTGGCGGTGTTGGCGTGCTCGGCGCGGCGGCCTCCATCTTCTTCGCTTATGTCGGCTTCGACGCGGTGTCGACCGCTGCGGAGGAAACCAAGAATCCGAACCGCAACATCCCGATCGGCCTGATCGGCGCGCTCCTGATCTGCACCGTCTTCTACCTGCTGGTTGGTTACGGCGCTGCCGGCTCCATTGGCGCACAACCGATGCTCGGCGCAAACGGCATGCCGCTCGATCCCGGCACGCCCGAGATGATGGCGGCCTGCGCCAGCCACGCCCAGGCACTGGTGTGCAGCAATGAACCGCTCGCGCACGTGATGCGCGTGCTCGGCTTCGCGGAAATCGGCAACTGGATCGGCATCGCCGCGATCGTGGCATTGCCGTCGGTGATCCTGATGATGATGTTCGGCCAGACCCGCATCTTCTTCACCATGTCGCGCGACGGCCTGCTGCCGGATGCGCTGTCCAGCGTGCATCCGCGCTTCTTCACGCCGCACGTGATCACCTACCTGACCGGTGCGGTCGTTTCGATCTGCGCGGCGCTGTTCCCGGTCGGCAAGCTTGCCGACACCTCCAACGCCGGTACCCTGCTCGCCTTCGCCATGGTCGCAATCGGCGTGATGGTGCTGCGCAAGCGCCAGCCCGACCGGGCGCGTCCGTTCCGTACGCCGCTGGTGTGGATCGTCTGCCCGTTGGCCGTTCTCGGCTGCGCGCTGTTGTTCTGGAACCTGAGCAACGTGGCCAAGATCGTGTTCGTCGTGTGGGCGCTGATCGGATTGGTGATCTACCGCTCTTACGGTTACCGCCGCAGCCAGCTCGCGAACGGAAACGCGAGCTGACATGCTCACCCAACTGCTGGCGAAGAAAACCGATTTCACTCCCATCGAAACCGGCGACGAACCGAGCCTGCGGCGTACGCTCGGTCCCTGGGGCCTGACCGCGCTCGGCATCGGCGCGGTGATCGGCGGCGGCATTTTCGTCATCACCGGCCAGGCGGCGGCCGAACACGCCGGCCCGGCGGTGCTGCTGTCGTTCGTGATCGCGGCAGTGGTGTGCAGCTTCACCGCTTTGTGCTACGCCGAATTCGCGACGCTGATCCCGATGTCGGGCAGTTCGTATTCGTACGCGTATGCGACGCTGGGCGAATTCGCGGCCTGGTTCATCGGCTGGAACATGGTGCTCGAATACGGCGTTTCCGCATCGGCCGTGGCGGTGAGCTGGACCGGCTATTTCACCAGCCTGCTCGATCACTTCGGCCTGCACTTGCCCGACGCATTGACCAATGCGCCGCTCGCCTTCAGCAACGATCACATCGTCGCCACCGGCGCGCTGTTCAACCTGCCGGCCGTCGCGCTGGTGCTGGCACTGACCTGGCTGTGCTACATCGGCATCCGCGAATCGAGCACCGTCAATACCGCCATCGTGGTGCTCAAGGTTTCGCTGATCGTCATCGTGATCTTCGCCGGCTGGCATTACGTCAATCCCGACCTGTGGCATCCCTTCATCCCACCGGCGGAAGGCCCGGAGAAATACGGCTGGGGCGGCATCATGCGCGCCGCAACGCTGGTGTTCTTCGCCTACATCGGTTTCGAGGCGACCTCGACCGCGGCGCAGGAAGCGAAGAATCCGCAGCGCGACCTGCCGATCGCCACACTGGCGTCGCTCGCGATCTGCACGATCCTGTACGTCGGCATGGCCGCGGTGCTGACCGGATTGCTGCCCTACGACCAGCTCGGCACGAGCGAGCCGGTGGTAACCGCGGTCAGGGCGCATCCGGAACTGAACTGGCTGCGCTGGCTGGTCGAGGTCGGCGCGATCCTGGGCCTCGCCTCGGTGGTGCTGGTGATGGTCATCGCGCAACCGCGCATCTTCATGATCATGGGCCGCGACGGCATGCTGCCGCCGGTATTCGCGAAGATCCACCCGCGCTACCGCACGCCGCATATCAACACCCTTATCACCGGCTTCGGCATCGCCGCGCTCGCCGCAATATTCCCGCTGGACGTGCTGGGTGACCTGGTGTCGATGGGCACCCTGCTCGCCTTCGTCGCGGTATGCGCCGGCGTGCTGATCCTGCGCCGCACGCGCCCCGATCTGCCGCGCACGTTCCGCGTGCCCGTCGCGCCACTGACTTGCACGCTCGGCGTGCTGAGCTGCCTCGTCCTGCTGTACTGGGAAAACTGGTACAACTGGATGCTGATGGGCCTGTGGACGCTGTTTGGCTTCGTGATCTACTTTGGCTACAGCTTCCGGCACAGCAAGCTCCGGCAAACTTCCTGACCCACTGCCGCCGCCGCACGTCGCAGGTGCGGTCGGCGCAAACGCAACGAGGCTGCGATGAGCGACGCGATACTCCTTGGCAAGAGCAGCTTGCCGAACAGCAAGACTCCTGAAGTCTTCCTGCAAGCCCGCTACGGCAACCGCCACGGCATGATCGCCGGCGCCACCGGTACCGGCAAATCCGTGTCCCTGATGGTGATGGCCGAAGGCTTTTCGCGCCTCGGCGTGCCGGTGTTCCTGGCCGACGTGAAGGGCGACCTGGCCGGGCTCTCGCAGGCGGCTGTGCTCAGCGACAAGCTCAAGCCGCGTCTGGAAAAGCTTGGCATCACGAATTTCACGCCAGCCGCGAATCCGGTCGTGTTCTGGGACATCTACGGCAAGCTCGGCCACCCCGTGCGCGCGACCGTGTCGGAGATGGGCCCGACCCTGTTCACGCGCCTGCTCGAACTCAACGACGTGCAAGCCGGCGTGCTCGAGGTCGTGTTCAAGGCTGCCGACGATCACGGCTGGCTGCTGCTGGACCTCAAGGATCTGCGCTCCCTGCTCGCCTTCGCCGCGGACAAGGCCAATGCAAAGACCCTCTCGGCTCAATACGGATTGATCAGTCCGACCTCGATCGCCGCGATCCAGCGTTCCTTGCTGCAACTGGAAAATGCGGGCGGCGACCAGTTCTTCGGCGAACCGGCGCTGGACCTCGCCGACTTCATGCGCGTGGGCCTGGACGGGCGCGGCATCGTCAACATCCTCGCCGCCGACCAGCTCATCCTCAAGCCGATGCTGTATTCGACGTTCCTGCTATGGCTGCTCTCGGAACTGTTCGAGAAATTGCCGGAAGTCGGCGACCTTGACGTACCCAAACTCGTGTTCTTCTTCGACGAGGCGCACCTGCTGTTCGACGACTGCCCGCCCGCGCTGCAAAAACGCGTCGAGCAGGTCGTGCGCCTGATCCGTTCCAAGGGCGTCGGCGTGTATTTCTGTTCGCAGAATCCCGACGACGTTCCCGATGTCATCCTCGGCCAGATGGGAAATCGCGTGCAACATGCGCTGCGCGCGTTTACGCCGCGCGACCAGAAGGCCGTCAACGCCGCCGCGCAGACGCTGGCGCCGAATCCGGCGCTTGGCGACATCACCCAGATCATCACCCAGCTCGGCGTTGGCGAGGCATTGGTCTCGACACTGCAGGATCGCGGCGTGCCACTGCCGGTCGAACGTGCCATGATCGTGCCGCCGGCCTGTCGCATCGGCACGATCACCGACGAAGAACGCAACACGGTCCGCTCACGCTCGCCCGTGGGCGCGAAGTACGATACGGCGGTCGACCGCGAGTCGGCCTATGAAATCCTGAGCCGGCGCGCGGCCGATACCGCAGCGGCTCCCGACGCCGCACCCACGGCCCAACCCGATTCCGGCAGCGGCTGGGGCAAGACGATCAAGGACATGGTGTTCGGCACTGGCCGCCGCCAGGGCATGATCGAAACGATGGCGAAATCGGCAGTGCGCAGCGGCGGCAGCCGCATCGGCACGGCGCTGATGCGCGGCGTGCTCGGTTCCTTGATGCGCAAGTAGCGCGCTGATCGTTTTCAGCTCTCGCCGATCCGCGGCAGGTCTTCGGCCGACCGTTCGCGTGCATCGGCTGGCAACGCCTTGCTCGCCTTGGCGCCAAGTTCGCGCAACATCTCGACCTGGCGCAACAGGTTTCCCGATCCGGTACTGAGCTTGCCGCTGGCCGCGTCCAATGATTTCGCGGCGGCGGCGACACGGGAACGCGCCTCGTCCAGGTCATCGACGAAACCGGCAAACTTGTCGTAGAGCTTGCCGGCGCGGTCGGCGATTTCCAGCGCATTGCGGTTGCGGTCGTCGAACCGCCACAGGCTGGCGACAGTTCGCAACGTGGCCAACATAGTGGACGTGGTCACGATCACAACCTGTTTTTCCAGAGCGAACGCGTGCAGCGCGTCGTCGTTGTGTACGGCCTCGATGTAGGCAGCCTCGACCGGCACGAACATCAGCACGAACTCCAGCGAATTCACCCCGGGCAAATCCGCGTAGCGCTTGTCGGCGAGTTCGCGCACGTGCTTGCGCAGCGAGGCCAGGTGCGCGGACAACTGCATGTTGCGCTCGGCCCCATCCGCCGCGCGACAATAGCGCTCGTAGGCGGTCAGCGAAACCTTGGCATCGACGACGATGTCGCGGCCTTCGGGAAGGTGCACGATCACGTCCGGGCGCGGTCGCCCGCCGGACTCGTCGGCCAGCGTCACCTGCACCTCGTAACCGCGGCCCTTCTGCAAACCCGATGCTTCGAGCACGCGTTCGAGCACCATCTCGCCCCAGGCGCCCTGCGCCTGCGCGTCGCCCTTGAGCGCGCGCGTGAGATTGACTGCGTCCTCGCTGATGCGCTGGTTGAGGTTCTTCAAGGTGGCGATTTCGGATTGCAGCGCGCCGCGTTCCTTGTTTTCCTTGTCGTAAACCTCGTCCACGCGCTTGCGGAATTCGCCAAGCTGCTCGCGCAGCGGATTGAGCAAATTGCCAAGATGCGTCTGATTCTGCTCGGTGAGCTTCGCGCTTTGCTGGTCGAGCAACTGACGCGAGAGCAGATCGAATTTCTCAGTGAGAGTTCTTTCGTTCTTCTCCGCCGCCTGCTGCTGCTCGCGCAGGCTGGTCGCGAAGGCGGTCGACTGCTGTTCCGCGCGTTGGCGCGCCTCGGTGAGGCGCTGGATTTCCACGTGCGCCTCGGCGCGTTCGGTTTCGACCTGAGCGAGGCGCTCCAGTCGACCGGAAAGGTTCGCGCGTTCGCTGGACAATTCCAGCACGCGTTCACGCTGTCCGTTCAACTCGACCTGCTGGTCGGCGTTGTCGCGGCGCAGGCGCCGCAGCGGCAGCAGCCACACCAGCAACGCGCCCAGCGCAAGGGCGATAAGCGCAATCGCGCCGGCAAGCAGTACTTCATTCGCGGAAATTGGCATGGGCAATCTTATCCAGGAATGCGCACATTCTGACAGGCTGGCGTCTCAGTTGGCGAGACCGGGCGGTCACCCTTCGGATATAGTGGCATCCATGAACGACGCGAATTTCGCTTCCCGCCTCGCCGACTGCGCCAGCGCCATCGCCGCTGCCGGACGTCGCCTCGGCGCGCAAGGATTGACGCCGGCGACCAGCAGCAATTTCTCGATGCGCCTGGATGCGAAGCACATCGCCGTTACCGTGTCCGGGCGCGACAAGGGCGCGCTGACGGCGGACGATGTCATGGTCGCGGACATGCGTGGCGATCCGGTCGGCACCACTGCGCGGCCTTCCGCCGAAACCGCCTTGCACACCCAAATCTACGCGCGTTTCCCCGATGCGAACGCCGTGTTGCACACGCATTCGCGCACGCAGACGGTGGCCTCGCGTGTGTATGCGAAAGCCGGCATGGTTCGTTTCGACGGTTACGAATTGCAAAAGGCCATCGCCGGCCACACCTCGCACGAGCAGGCGATCGATTTGCCGGTATTTCCGAATACCCAGCACATGCCGGAATTGGTGGAAAAGGTCGACGCCTGGATAAAATCGGGCAAAGCGCTTTACGGCTATCTGATCGAAGGCCACGGCCTGTACACCTGGGGCCGCGACATGGCCGAGGCCGAGCGGCATGTCGAGGCGTTCGAATTCCTGCTCGCCTGCGAACTGGATTTGAGGAGACTGCAATGAGCCGACTGCGCTTGTTCCGCGACACCGACGGCAGCGAACCGGTGAAGGTCTTGTCGCAGCACGCGGAAATCGCGCGCGAACTCGGCGCCGTCGGCGTGCGCTTCGAACAGTGGGAAGCGTCGAAACCCGTTGCACCCGGCGCGAGCCAGGACGAGGTCATCGCCGCCTATCGCGAGGACATTGATCGGCTGATGCGCGAGGAAGGCTACAAGGCCGTCGACGTGGTAAGCCTGAATCCGGACAACCCGGATCGCACCGCATTCCGCGCCAAATTCCTCAACGAACACACGCATGCCGAGGACGAGGTACGTTTCTTCGTCGCCGGCCGCGGCCTGTTCACCCTGCACATCGGCGAGCGCGTCTACGAGGTGCTGTGCGAGCGTGGCGACCTGATCGGGGTGCCGGACCGCACGCGTCACTGGTTCGACATGAGCGAGGAACCCTGCTTCGTCGCCATCCGCCTGTTCAACAATCCCGCCGGCTGGGTTGCCGAATTCACCGGCGACGACATCGCCGGGCGTTTCCCGCGTCTCGAAGCCGCATCGAACCGGGCCGAGTTCGTATCGTGATCCGCACCATCCTCACCGACATCGAAGGCACGACCAGTTCGATTTCCTTCGTCAAGGACGTGCTGTTTCCGTTCGCGCGCCAGCGGCTGCCCGCGTTCGTCGAAACCCACGCCGACAAACCCGAGGTGCAACACTGGCTGCACGAAGCGGCAAAGGAAGCCGGGATCATCTACGCGGACCGCGAGGAAATCGTCGAACTTCTGCAACGCTGGATCGACGAAGATCGCAAGGCCACGCCGCTAAAGGCCCTGCAGGGCCTGATCTGGGAAGAAGGCTACCGCGGTGGCGATTTCCGGGCCCACGTGTATCCCGACGTGGCACCGAAACTGCGCGAATGGAAGCAACGCGGGTTGGACCTGTACGTTTATTCCTCCGGTTCCGTCGCCGCGCAGAAATTGTTTTTCGCTCACAGCGAGGCTGGCGACCTGACGCCACTGTTTTCCGGTTACTTCGACACCGAAGCCGGGCCCAAGCGCGAAGCGGAATCCTATCGCCGAGTCGCTGCCGCAATCGGCGGGCCAGCCGGCGAAATTCTGTTCCTGTCCGACATCGCCGAAGAACTCGACGCCGCGCGCGCCACCGGCATGCGCACGACGCAACTGGCACGTCCGCCCATGACCTGCCCGGCGCGCAGTACGCATCCCTGCGTGCACGATTTCAGCGCAATTGCGCCGGACTGATCCGGGCACGATCGAATCATGCGCCGTATTCTCGCCGCCGTTTTCATTCTCACCTTCGCCGCCAGCGCCTTGACTGCTGCGCTATTCGTTCGGCACACACAATCCATTGTGCCAGCGCACGTTGCCGCACTAACGCAAAGCGCCGCCGGCGATTTTGCCGACGCCGATGCCGACGCCGATGCCAACAATGGCTCGGGCAACGACTGGCCCGACGACGCCGATACGCCCGAGCAGGTGCTCTACGCGCAACCGCGAATGCTGCGCGAAACCGTGGCGAAACTCGCACCGCGCACACCGAACAAGCCCAACCTGTATTTCATCGGCTTTGCCGGCGACGGTGAGGAAGACGTGTTCCTCAACGAGGCCGAATACGCGCGCACCCTGTTCGCCAAGCGTTTCGCCGCGAATGGCCACGAACTGCTGCTCGTCAACAATCCCGCGACGCTGTCGCGCTATCCGCTGGCGACGTTGACAAACCTCGAAACCGCGATCGATGCGGTTGCGGAAGAAATGGATCGCGACAACGACATCTTGTTCGTGCTGCTGACCAGTCACGGCACCGAGGACCATTTGTTGTACGTGGCCATGGATCCGCTGCCGCTGGATTCGATCGCGCCGGAAGACCTGGCCGACGCATTCGCCAAGGCGAAAATCCGCTACAAGGTAATCGTTATTTCGGCGTGTTATTCCGGCGGCTTCATCGATGCGTTGAAGGACGACACCACGATGGTCGTCACAGCCGCGCGCGCCGACCGCTCCTCGTTCGGTTGCGGCAGCGATTCGGACATCACCGATTTCGGCCGCGCCTTCCTGGTCGACGGCTTGAACCACAACGACACGGTCACCGGCGCCTTCACCGAAGCGAGCAAGCTGGTCGACGCCTGGGAAACCCGCAACCACGACGAACACTCGTTTCCGCAACTCGTGACGACGCCGCGCATCGAGGCGCAGCTCAAGCTCTGGCGCAGTGGCATCATCATCGGCGCGCCGGTACCGTTTGTGGCCCCGGCAGGCAGCGATGCACTGACCGCAGCCCGTTAGCGCGCCGCGAAAGCCGCCCGCGCGGCGATCGCCATATCCGGAAAATCGCAGAACAACGCGTCCACGCCGAGTGCGAACGCGGCATCAAGTTCTTCCCGCGGCGAAGCGAACGGCGCATGGGCGCCATCGTCGCGAAATGTCCAGGCGTGCACCTCCAGGCCCAGTTCGTGCGCGGCGGTAACCCAGCGCGTGTCGCGCCCGGCGGCGTCGCGGAGCGTGTCTTTGCGCGGCGCCACACCGCGTGCCCAACGCGCCAGTTCGCGCAAGCGCGGATCACCGCGTCGCCATTCGCCTTCGGCTTCCAACAGCACAATGCACGGGTTGCCGCAGCGCTCGCGCGCGCGCCGCAGGAAATCGTGATCGAAACATTCGATCCATACCGGTGAGCGCTCTCCGGCGAGATCGCGCGACTCCAGCTCACGCGCAAGCGCGGCAAGCACGGCGGCGTCGGGCTGCTTGATCTCGGCCTCGATCACGACCGGGACATCGCGCTCGCGGTTGGCCTTGCCGACGAGGTCGAGCAACGCGCCGAAACTGGCGATTCCGAATTGTCCGTCGTAGCGGTCGCCGCGGTCCGGCATCGGCTGCACCGCACGCAGCACGCCGAGCTCTTCCGCATCGAAATCGCCGATCCACCAGTCGCGCACGGTATCAATTGTGCGCGCACGCACGGCGAATTCCGGTCGCGAGGCGACATCCGTGCTGCGCGACAGGCCAAGATCGTGGCGCGCGAACAGCACGCCGTCGCGGCTGGCGACCAGGTCCGGTTCGAGCATGTCTGCGCCCTGCGCGAGTGCCAGGGCGAAGGCTTCGAGCGTGTGCTCCGGTCGATGTCCGCTGGCACCGCGGTGCGCGATGATGCGCGGCCGCTTGCCGTCGAGGGTGTTCCAGCGCGCGTCAGCCATCGCCGTCAATTCACCAGCAACGCCTTGGCCAGTCCGCCCTGGAACTTGCCGACGCCGCGCGCCAGGTGCAACAGGCCGAACAGCAACGCGATTCCGAGCACGAACAGCAGCGGATCGGTGAGTTGCCACGGCATGGTGAGTGTGTCGTTGAAATTGATATTCGTCGCCCAGTCGATGTGGATGATGCCCAACATCCAGCCCAGGTGCGCCAGCGGCGCCAGGATGAACGACAGCGACATGCAGATGCCGGTGACGGCGAGCGTGAAATAGACGATGCCCAGCGGCAGCATCAGCACGAAGTACAGCAGCGTCGACCAGGTGCGCGGGTCCTTGAACATGGCACCGATGCGCTTGAACATCGAGCCTTCGCGCGGCGGATAGAGCGGGCGCCGCGGCATGCGTTCGCCGAGCATCACTTCGACGATGCGGCCTTCGACCAGCGACAACACGCGCGTCGTGCCGAAGAACAGCACCGCGACGACGATGCCGAAGATCAGGATCGACAGGCTCAGCGACAACGACAGTCCGGTTACGGTCCAGGTGAAGTAGAAGATTCCCGTCGCCAGCGACAACAACATGTAGAACAGCGCCGAATAGGCATGCGGGTCCGCGCCCACGGCGAAGAAGCGCCCCAGCGCCGACGCGCGCGGCGGCGGCGGCGGCGACCGCAGCGCCTGGCGAACGACGATTTCCTTGTCGACGTAGATCTCCGCGACTTCCTCCGGCGCGCCATAGCTGCCGACGATCTTCGCCAGCACCTCGGCTTCGGGCTTGTCGCGGTTCTCGCGCAACTCGCCGCGCAAGTGTTCCTCGGCATCGTAGAGCGCGTCCTGGACCAGCGCGGGGTCTGCGCCGGCAAGCGCGGCGCGCAACTGTGCAAGGTATTCCGCGACCGAACGCGGCATTGCGGTGCTCATGTCAGTCTCCCATGTCATTGCCGTCATCCATGCCGGCGAAGATCACAAAGCGGGCATCCTGCCCGCACTATTCAACAAGAGTGCTATCCACGAAATCGCGGGTGTCGATCCAGGCCAGGCTCCATTCGCGCAACACGCGCCGGCCGAGCGGCGTGATGCGGTAGTAGCGTCGCGGCGGCCCGGTCACCGAGGGTTCGACTTCACCCTCCAGCAAACCCGACGCGGCCAGGTTGCGCAGCACCGGATACAGCGCGCTCTGCTTGCCGCTGAGCACGCCGGCGCCGGTTTCATCCAGACGCTTGACGATCTGATAGCCATACATCGGTTGACGCGCGCGCGAAAGCACGCCGAGCAGGACCAGCGAGACGATGCCGGCGCTCAGCTCCTTCTGGAACTTCCAAAGATGGCTTTCGATTTCGTCCACGTTGCATCGACCTCACCATGGCGCTAAGTCAACTATAGTGTTGACTTGACAATAGTGAATGGGCCGGAAGTCATGCCGACGACATCGCCAGCCAAGTCCTGCAACGGAAATCAGGCGATCAGGCCGCCCTGCGCGACCAGTTCGCACATTGCGTGCACGTCGGCGTCCATCGCGCGGTCGCGGCTGATGAAGGCCACGCGCTCGCGGATTTTGGCGAAGGCCGCGCGCACCGCGTCGCCGGCACGGAACTCGCCGGCGCGTTCCAGCGCCTGCATCAATGCCTTGATCTCGCCTTCGAATGGCTGGCGCTCGACGCCGGCAGCGCCAGCAACCTTGCGCGCCAGCGCCTGCCAATCGCCCCGCGCCGCCAATGCGCGCGCGGCATTGAGCATGTCCTGGCGATATTCCAGCGCCTGCGCGGCGGTGTACAACTCCAGCGCCAGCACGTGACCGAGGTCGTCGAGCATGTCGAGCACATGACGCGCCTCGTTCGCACCCATCGAGACATGATCCTCGGCGTTCGCGCTGGTCGGAATCGAATACACGCAGGCCGGATGCGCGCGCGTGGCGAGATCGTTGACCAGCGCGGCGGCGGTGTACTGCACGATCATGAAACCGGAATCGGTGGCGTCCTCGTTACCGATCAAAAATGCCGGCAGGCCGTCGTTATTGGCCGGATCGACGAGCTTGTTCAAACGCCGCTCGCTGATCGAAGCCAGCACAGGAATTGCCGTCTTGACGTAACTCATCGCCAGCGCCAGCGGCATGCCGTGGAAGTGTCCGGCCGAAATCACCTGATCTTCAATCGCCCTCGCGTCCGGCGCGTCGGGGAAGATCAGCGGATTGTCGGTGACGGCGTTCAATTCGACGTCGATGACGCGACAGGCCTGCGCCAGCGCATCGCGCACCGCACCGTGCACCTGCGGGATGCAGCGCAGGCAGTACGCATCCTGAGGTTGGTGCTTCTTGCCGCCCTTGAATGGCAGGAATCGCGCATAAAACGTCTCCTTGCCGTGACGTTGCGACGGCGGCACCCAGTCCCAGCCGATGTCGAAGCGATACGCCTGGGCGGATGGATCACCCCAGGAATCCGCGAGCCAGGTCTTGAAGCGCGGCACGAGATGGTAGGGAATGTCCGCCAGCGTCGAACCTTGCAGAAGGCGGCGCAGGTTCGCAGCCGTTTCGACCTGCCCCGGATGCGGACGCAGCGCGTGCACTTCGGGCTTGAACGCGGACGTGCGCCCGGCGAAAGCGTCGAGCGTCATCGCGGCAGCGAGGTCCGCGGTCGCGACCAGTCTTTCCAGCCGATCCAGCGCCAGCACGCCCATTGCCAGCATCTGCGTGGTGCCGTTGTTCAGCGCGAGCCCTTCCTTGAACGATAGCTTGACCGGCGCCAATCCAGCACGCTTGAGCGCCTCGCCGCCGGACAGGCGTTCGCCCTGATAAAAGGCCTCGCCTTCGCCGAGCAACACGATCGCCAGGTGCGAAAGCGGCGCCAGGTCTCCGCTCGCGCCGACCGAACCTTTTTCCGGAATCACCGGCACAACACCGCGATTGAGCAATTCGGCCAGCGCCTTCAACGTGCCGGCTCGAATTCCCGAATGCCCGCGCATCAAGGTGTTGACGCGAATCGCCAGCATCGCGCGTACCACCTCAACGCTCATCGGCTTGCCGACGCAAACCGCGTGCGTGACAACGAGGTTGTGCTGCAACTCCTCCATCAGCGTGCGGCTGTTGGACTCCACGTTGCCGCCCGGCAGTTCGTCGCGCGCGCGATGTGCGCCGAGCAGCTTGTCGGCGTTGCTGCCAAATCCGGTGGTGACGCCGTAGATCGGTTCGCCGCGCTTGACCTGTTCGGCGAGGAAGTCCGCCGTGCGCTGCACCTTGGCGAGCTGGTCCGGCGCCAGGCCGATGATCGCATCGCCGCGCGCGATCTGCGCAACCTGCGCGCGCGTCAGGTGCGAACCGTCGAGCAGAATCACGTGCCGCGTTTCCTTGCTCATGGCATCGCCTGCGCTTGTTCCAGTTCGACGCGCAGGGTCTTCACCAGGTCCGCGCGTTGCACTTCGAACTGATCCTGCTTGCGCATGTCCTTCACCGCGACCGTGCCCTTGGCGACTTCATCGGGGCCCAACACGACGACAAAACGAATGCCGGCGCGATCGGCGTACTTGAATTGCTTGCCGAGCTTGCCGCCATCCAGAACCACCTCGGTCGCGATGCCTGCACTGCGCAACTGCGTCGCAATTTCGATGCATGCCGGCAACAGCGCTTCGTCCATCTGGGCGACCAGCACCTGCACCGTACTCGTCACGGCGCCTAGCAGTTTCGCCTCGCGCGATTGCCAGAACAGGCGCGTGGCGCCGATGGAAATGCCGACACCCGGCAGACGCGACTTGGTGTAATTCGAGGCGAGATTGTCGTAGCGTCCGCCGGAACAGATCGAACCAATTTGCGGATGCTCGTTGAGCGTGGTTTCGTAGACCGTACCGGTGTAATAGTCGAGGCCGCGTGCAATCGACAGGTTGATCGCGTAATGCGTTTCCGGAACGCCGAAAGCCTTGATCAGTGTGAGCACTTCGCGCAACTCGGCGATGCCCTGATGAAAGATCGCGACATCGAAATGTGACAAGTATTGAGCAGCTGTGTCGAGAATTGCGCATGCTTCAGCATGGCTGTTCGACTTTAGCTGGACGAAAGCTAGAATTTCGCTCAAAGCGTGATTGGGTATCTCAAATCCAGGGCCCGCAAGAGTGTCGCGCACTTTTGCCACGCCTTGCTTATCGAGCTTGTCTACCTCGCGGAGCACAAGTGCCTGCTGCTCCGAATCGGCAATGCCGAGGCCTTCGAAGAATCCGCGCATCAGCTTGCGGTTGTTGAGCCAGATCGTGAACGGCCCGATCGCCAGATCGCGGAATACCGCGTAGATCACCGCCGGAATCTCGGCGTCGTAGCGGATCGACAACGTGTCCTTGCCGATCACGTCGATGTCGCACTGGTAGAACTCGCGGAAGCGTCCGCGCTGGGCGCGCTCGCCGCGGTAGACGCGCTGGATCTGGTAGCGGCGGAACGGAAAATTCAAATCGTGTTCGTGCTCGGCAACGTAGCGCGCCAGCGGCACGGTCAAATCGAAGCGCAACGCAAGTTCCGGCAGGCCGCCATCGGTTTTTTCCAGCGCGCCGGTCGACTGCACGAAATAGACCTGGCGCTCGGTTTCGCCGCCCTGCTTGGTCAGCAGCACGTCGGAGAACTCCATCACCGGGGTTTCGATGGGCAGGAAGCCGAAGCGCTCGAAATTACGACGCACGGTGTCGAGCATGCGTTGGAACGCGATCTGGTCCGACGGCAGCAGTTCCATCGTGCCGGGCATGGTGCGGGCTTGGGTCAACGCCATGAAATCCTCAAAAGCCAAAGCCGCGGCAGGCGCCGCGCGAGCCGCATAGCCTAGCAGATCGTTTGCGCCGGTTGCGTCGCGCCGCGCGCGCCATTACCATACGCGACCCGTCGGGGTGTAGCTCAGCCTGGTAGAGCGCTACGTTCGGGACGTAGAAGTCGCAGGTTCAAATCCTGTCTCCCCGACCAGCGTTCTTTGCGGTCATCCGCGAACGCGCAAATCGAGAACCAGCCATCCTTGGCTGCTTTCATCAACAAGGCATAAAAAAACGCCCGGCAAGCCGGGCGTTTTTTGCTTTCTTCCGGCAACTGCGGAAATTACTTGCTGCAGTCCTTGCCATGCGAGCCATGGTTGCCGGCCGCCTTGGCCGCCGCCTCGGACATGTACGAGCCTTCCTTGGTCTTGCCGTACCACTCGTCGCCCTGGCAGTGGTAAACCTTCGAACCGGAATTGACCCAGACCAGGCCGGGGCCGCCACCGGGTTTGGCGGTAATCTGCGAAGCCGGCGTCGGCGGGGTGTGCTTGGACGACGGCGCCTTGGCGGCCGGTGCTGCCGCAGCGGGCGCAGTCGCGGCTGGCGTGGGTGCGGGTGCCGGCGCAGCAGCCGGTGCAGCCGCTTCCGCCGCCTCGGCCTTCTTCGATTTCTTGGACTTCTTCGCCGGTTTGGCGGTTTCCGTGGCTGCCGCCGCGCCCGACGCCGCGGACGAATCGGCGCTGAGCCATTCCTTCACGCCCTTGTGGCCGCGGCAGGCGCCCTTGTGCGTGGTGCCGGTGTAATACGTGCCGTCCTTGCAGGATGCCGTCGCT
This sequence comes from Rudaea sp., assembly GCA_035473575.1. GTDB lineage: Bacteria > Pseudomonadota > Gammaproteobacteria > Xanthomonadales > Rhodanobacteraceae > Rudaea. Next base: position 30,947 of record DATIOA010000041.1, read on the forward strand.
CCGGCGGGCGCCTCTGCCCATGCACCGGCGGACAACAACAGCCCGAGTCCCAAAGCGCTCGAAACAAGCAATGCTTTCATCGCAGTCTCCATTTGTTGGGGGAATCCTCTGGCGCATACGAATGTGCGCGCCGCCGAGAATCCGCGCAACCGTTTCGTCTGTCAATCGTTCGCGACGGATTTCAGAACGCCGTTCAGCCGTTTTCGGAATCCCGTTCAGGTTCGGACGATGACCTGCCAGCCATCCCGGTCGAATACCCACAATCCCGGCTCGGGGCACGCCAGTTTGACGAACCCCAGGCGCCAATCTGCAGCGTCGGCACCCAGCGCCAGCGACACCCGCTTCCCGGCATGCTCGATCCGCGCCGTGCCCACCTCCTTCCCTTGCGCGGCGTCGAAAACCGGCAATGCGGCGGAACCGGATTTCCACGGCACCAGCCATCGGCAGGCGTGCTTGCCGCCATCCATGACGACGAACAGGCTCGAACCGCGTCGCGCCCGGCCGGTGTCCAGTTCAATGCGCAAGCGGCCGTCGTTATCGGCACGCGCGCGCAGCGGAATGTGCGGATTTTCGGCCGCATCAGCCGTAGTCGCCCGAAAAATTTCGACGGCGCCGGCGTAGCGCAGGAAGCGTTTGCCGCTCAGCCGCATCTGCGTGGCATGGGCGAGGATCGCCGCACGCTTGCGGTCTTGCCGGCGCGCATCCAGCTCGCACGCGACGCCGCCATCGGCCACCCCGCCGTGCACCGCGAATTCCAACAGGCGTGGATATTTCGCGTCGATGCCGAGCAATGCCAGGCGAACAAGGATATTCGCCGCGCTGTGATCGGGATGGCGGTCGCCCAGCGACGGCAGCACGACGCAGGTCGGTGCGAAGGTGGCAAACTCCCGGCGCAGTGCAGCCGGCATGGCCGTGTCGGCGCGCATCAGCAGGGCGGTCAATCCCAGGTCCGGCAGGCCGAAAAACACGGTGTCGCCGTCGTGCAGGCCCAGCACACGCATGGCCTGGCGCGCTTCCTCGCGCCGGCGTGCGCCCCAGCGCGCGCGCGCGACGGCATCGATGCGCCAGCGTTTCTCGATCCAGCGCTGCGGCCAGACATTGGCGTCGCCATCGGTCAGCACGATCACGCGCACCGCCGCGCCGGCGGCGTGCGCCGCCTGGATGAGCCCGCCCGTGGCAATGGACTCGTCGTCCGGGTGCGGCGCGACGATCGCAACCCGATCCGTCGAAGTAAACGTCAGCGTGTCGCTCAAGAACTGGGCGCCTTGGATTGCATGCGGCAACGATAGTCCGCGCCAGCGGCACTGTGCAACCGATGTTTCCGTTAAGCGCCGTTTAACCCCGATTCGGCGATTGTCGGGTATCGTTGCGCGCGCTGGATTCCATCACGGCCCTTGACCCGCCCGCGAGCGGTCGCTATTCGAGCAACTGCCCATGCATACCCAAGTCCTGCCGGCTCCTGCGGTGTTACCCGACTATCACCTGCAGCCCGGCGATGCGTTCTACCGTATCGCCATACTGGCCGGTTTTGTCGTCGTCGTGGCGGCGACGTGGCATCTGCGTGCATTCCACGGCCTGATCCATTCAGCGCACCAGTACGGCTGGCTTGGTTATGTCGCGCGGCCGAGCCTGCTCTGGGCCGGCATGGGCCTGCTCATGCTGCTGTTCCGTACCTTGCTGTGGTTCCGCTATCGCATTCCTCCGGTCGCGACCATGGAAGACGCACCGACGCTCACCGTGATCATTCCCGCCTTCAACGAAGGCGAGATGGTCGCGCGCACGATCGAATCGGTCGCCACCGCACGCTATCCGCACGACCGGCTCGAAATCTACGTGATCGACGACGGCAGTCGCGACGACACCTGGACGCACATCGAGCGCGCCGCCGCACGCTTCCCAAGCCTGGTGACAACGCTTCGCTTTGCGAAAAATCGCGGCAAGCGTGCCGCGCTCGAAGCCGGATTCCGCCGCGGCAAGGGCGACGTCATGGTCACGATCGACTCCGACAGCGTGATCGATCCCGACACGTTGCTCGCCATGGCCGGCCCGTTCCGCGATCCCAAGGTCGGCGCCGTCGCCGGCAAGGTCAGCGTCTACAACCGCGGCGCCGGCATCATTCCACGCATGCTCAACGTGCGTTTCGTGTTGTCATTCGATTTCCTGCGCGCCGCGCAGAGCACCTACGGCACGGTGTACTGCTGCCCGGGCGCGCTCGCCGCCTACCGCACGGAAGCCGTGCGCCGCGTGCTCGAACGCTGGGTCGCGCAGGAGTTCCTCGGCGCGCGCTGCACGTTCGGCGAGGACCGCGCGATGACCAACGACATCCT
>DATIOA010000042.1:0-4655 GCA_035473575.1 Rudaea sp.
GCGCGTGCGCGCCGGGTTTCCAGCGCGACGTGGGGATGCGCGATCACGCAATGCCAATTCGCGGGGACCGCGATCGGCACCAGCCGATCCGCCGTCGCGAGCACCATGCCGCCGAGCAGCATCGGCCCGACGTTGTCGCCATGCGCGCCGCCGCTGGCGACGGCTTCGCCGGCGAGGGCGAATGGATACAGCGCGGCGGCGGACAAAGGCGAATCGAGCAAGGCATTCGCGGCGACGAGCGCGGCGACGGCCGACGCGGCCGAACCGCCCATGCCGGAGCCGAACGCGATGCCCTTGTCGAGTTCGATCTCGAATCCGAACGGCAGGTGCAGCGCATCGCGCAGCGCGAGCAGGGCCGCGCCGGCGGTGTTGCGCTTAGCGTCATGCGGCAGTTCGACATCGCTGCCGCGGATCGCGGCGATGCGCACCTGTGGCGTGGCAATGCGGCGCACCGTGGCGCGGTCGCCGGGTCCGGTGATGGTGTGGCCGAGGATGTCGAAGCCGACGCCGATGTTGCCGACCGAGGCTGGCGCGAATGCGATCGCCTGATTCGAAGCAGCAAGACTCATGGTTGTGAATCAGGCGGATGCAGGCGGCGTGTGCTTGTCATGCGCCGGCTCCGATGCGCGCCATCAGCGCATCGTGCAGCAGGGGTTTGCGCCAGCCCTCGAGCGCGGCTGGCCAGGCGCGTTCGCCGATCAGCGCTTCCAAGTGCCGGCGCGGACAGAGCAGGCCGTCGGGCAGGTTCAGCGATTGCGCGATACCGGTCACCGTTTCGCGCAGGGCAGTCAGCAGACGCCGGTCCGCTGATGTCGGCGGCAGCGGAATCGGCGCGAAGTCGAGTTCCTCCGCTGACAGTGGCGCGTGCAGCACGTCCAGCAATTCCTCGCGCTGCGGACCGCGCAGGGCGCGCAGACCCTTGCAGCGCTCGAACAGGTCCGCGCCGTCGCGCGGTGGCCGCGCAGCGAGATCGAGGATGCGCGCGTCGTCGAGAATCCACGAGCGCGGCTTGTCGAGCGCGCGTGCCTTCGCTTCGCGCCAGAGCAGGATGCGCCTGAGCATGGCCTGCGACTCGCGCGGCCAGTCCGACGCGCGCGGAAATGCGCGTTGCGGCTGCGCATCCGGCTCAGAGCGGCAAACCTTGTCCACCAGTCGCCGGCAATCCTCGGCCAGCCATTCTGCGCGGCCGAGTTCGACGAGTTTTGCGGCCAGCAGTGCATGGATCTGCGGCAGGTGTTCGACATCCTGCGCGGCGTAATCGAGTTGCGCGGAAGTCAACGGGCGCTTGAGCCAATCCGAACGCGTTTCGCCCTTGGGCAGATCCACGCCGAGTAGGGCGGCGACGAGTTTCTGGTAGCTCAGGCCCGGTCCAAGACCCGCCATTGCCGCGGCGATCTGCGTGTCGAACAGCATGGCTGGACCGGACGGAATGATCGCAGACAGGGCTTCGAGGTCTTCGCTCGCGCTGTGCATCACGCAGGCGTTGCGCGCATCGGCGAGGCGGGCGGCGAGGGCGGCGTGGCCGTCCAGGGCCGGCGCGTCGATCACGGCGGTGCGTCCGCCGATTTCGGCCTGGACCAGCGCAAGCCTGGCGTAAAACGTGTCGGTGCGCATGAACTCGGTGTCCAGGCCGATGACGGCCGGCGCCGCTTGCGCGGAAATCCATGCATTGAGTGAGGACTCGCTGTCTATCCAATCAAACACTATTCATTCCTTGTTGCGGAAGATGCGCGAGATGGCCTAAGGTGCGCGCATCGCCATCGCGCCCCCGCACATCCCGCAATGCCCGGTACCGAAGTCGTCAGCAAGCAAGCCGTGTACGGCGGCGCCGCCGGCATCGCCTTGCTCGCCTTCGCGCTGATCTACCGATTCTACCCCGGCAATCCGTCCGTGCCTGCGGTGCCCGCTGCGCCGGCCGAGGCAGCGGCGGTTCCGGCGATGTCGCTGACGCCATCGGCGAAGGCGGTCGGCAAGCCCGCGCCAACGCAACCGGCCAAGACGTCGGCGGAACCGTCGCCGCCCGCTGTGCCGCCGACGAAGGCGATCGCGGCATTGCTGAAAAAGGCGGCCAAGGCGTTCGACGAAGGCCATCTGACCGCGCCGAAGGATGCCAGCGCGCTCGCGTACTACCAGCAGGTGCTGGAAGGGGACAAGGACAGCGCCGCGGCCCATGCCGGTCTGGGAAAAATCCACAAATCCCTTTTGCTGCAAGCCGGCGATGCGCTCGATCGCGGCGACGAACGCGACGCGGCGCGCGCGATCGGCGAATTGGCGCAGGTGCCCGAGACGGACGAAGACGTAGCCGCCTTGCAGTCGCGCGTGAAGACGCTGCGCCAGGTAATGCCCTTGCTCACGCGTGCGGCCGATTTATTGCAGCAGGGCCATGCCACGGCACCGCCGAACGGCAACGCATTGGCGGTATATCGGCAGGTGCTCAAACTCGATGGCGGCAACAAACTGGCCGAACAGGGCTTGATCCAGGTGCAGCAGGGCTTCCTCGACCGCGCGCTGGCGGCCGCCGCGCAGGACGATTTCGATGGCGCGGACAAGGTTCTCGCCGATGCCTCGACGGTCAGCCCCGGTTCGCAGCAACTGCTGGACACGCGCTCGCGCATCGAGGGCATCCGCCGCGATCGCGCAGCGAACACGCTCAGCCAGGCCAACTCGGCGCTGGACGCGGGCAATCCGGATCTCGCCGAAACGCTGGCGAAGAAGGCGTTGGCGCTGAGTCCGGACCTTGCCGGCGTCGACGAATTCAACCGCCGCCTGCGCAACGCGCGGTTGTACGCGAGTTACAGCCCGGGCCAGGTCGTTACCGACAAGTTCCTCGATCGCCATGGCAATGCGCCGCCGCTGGTGGTGATCCCGACCGGCAGTTTCACGATGGGCGCGCCGGCCGGCGAGAGCGGGTCGCGTGCGAGCGAGCAACCGCAGCGGCGGGTCGCGATCGACAGTGGTTTCGCGCTCGGCCGCAACGACGTCAGCGTCGGCGAGTTCCGCATCTTCGTCGACGATTCCGGCTACGCGACGGATGCGGAAAAAGCCGGTGCATCGAGCATCTACGATGAAACCACCGGGCGCATGATCGATCGCCGCGGCGTCTCCTGGCGCAACGATTACCTCGGCAACGCGGCAGACGACGACCTGCCCGTGATCCACGTTTCCTGGAACGACGCCGTGGCTTACGCGCAGTGGCTCTCCGCGCGCACCGGCAAGCGTTACCGCCTGCCCAGCGAAGCCGAATTCGAGTACGCGCTGCGTGCCGGATCGAGCACGCGCTATCCCTGGGGCGACGGCAATCCACCGCGCGTGCTCGACAACTTCACCGGCGACGGCGACCGATCGCCCAAGCTCAAGCGCAGCTGGGCCAAGGCGTTCCGCCGTTACGACGACGGCTACTGGGGACCGGCGCCGATCGGCAAGTTTCCGCCGAATGCATTCGGCCTGATCGACATCGATGGCAACGTGTCGGAGTGGGTTGCCGATTGCTGGCACGACAACTACACGCGCGCGCCGGTCGACAGCAGTGCGTGGATGAATCCCGGCTGCGCCGAACATGTCATCCGCGGCGGCTCGTGGGGCAGCGCGCCGGACCAGGTGCGCTCGGCGTACCGGATTTCCGCGCCGTCGAGCACGCGCAGTGCGCGCGTAGGCATTCGCGTGGCCCGGGATTTGTAGCGGCCCGAGTCCTTATAATCGGCGTTTTCGCGTTTCGAGACACGCCATGACCGCACCGACCCGCATCGACACCGCGCGTGTGATTCATCCGCCGCGCGGCACGCAACTCACGTGCAAAAACTGGCTGATCGAAGCTGCGTACCGGATGATCCAGCACAATCTGGATCCGGAAGTCGCCGAGAATCCCGCCGAGTTGGTCGTCTATGGCGGCATTGGCCGTGCCGCGCGCAACTGGGAATGCTACGACGCGATCCTCAAATCCCTGCGCGAATTGAATCCGGACGAAACGCTGCTCGTGCAATCCGGCAAACCGGTCGGCGTGTTCAAGACGCATCTCGATGCACCGCGTGTGCTGATCGCCAACTCCAACCTCGTGCCGCACTGGGCGACGTGGGAACACTTCCACGAACTGGATCGCAAGGGCTTGATGATGTACGGCCAGATGACGGCCGGTTCGTGGATCTACATCGGCTCGCAGGGCATCGTGCAGGGCACTTACGAGACCTTCGTCGAGATGGGCCGGCAAAGCTACGGCGGCAGTCTCAAGGGCAGATGGATATTGACTGCCGGTTTGGGCGGCATGGGCGGCGCGCAGCCGCTGGCGGCTTCGCTCGCCGGTGCCTGTTCGCTGAATATCGAATGCCAGCAGTCACGTATCGATTTTCGCTTGAAAACCAAGTATGTAGACGAACAAGCTACGAATCTGGATGACGCGCTGGCGCGCCTGGAAAAGTACACGAAGGCGGGGCGAAGCCAAGTCCATCGCCTTGCTCGGCAACGCGGCCGAAATCCTGCCCGAAATGGTCAAGCGCGGGGTGAAACCCGATGCGGTCACGGACCAGACTTCCGCGCACGATCCGGTCAACGGCTACCTGCCGATCGGCTGGACGGTCGAACAGTGGTTTGAACGGCGCAAGTCCGATCCCGATGGCACGCGCGATGCGGCAAAGCAGTCGATGAAAGTTCACGTCGAGGCC
>DATIOA010000043.1:0-4675 GCA_035473575.1 Rudaea sp.
CTGCGCCGTGGCCAGCGTCATCCGCGCCGTGCCCGCCATCTCGCGCCGTTGCTCGCGTTCGCGGCGCATTGCCTGCAATGCGCGCACGCGGCCTTCGTTGCGCGTGCGCCGGGCCTTGATGCCCTGGCGAATCCATACTTCTTCCTGTGCGAGTTTCTTGTCGAACTGCGCGTTCGCCTGCGCCTGCGCGTGCAGGCGTTCCTCGCGGCGGCGCAGGTAATTCTCATAGTCGCCCGGCCACGAGGTGACCACGCCTCGATCTATTTCGACGATCCGCGTGGCCAGCGCGCGCAGGAAGCTGCGGTCGTGGGTGACGAAGACGAGGCTGAACGGCGCGCCGCGCAGGAATTCCTCCAGCCACTGGATCGCCGCGACGTCGAGGTGATTGGTCGGCTCGTCGAGCAGCAGCACGTCGGGCGCGCGCACCAGCGCCTGCGCGAGCAGGACGCGCCGCTTCATGCCGCCGGACAATGCCGCGAAGTCGGCGTCGGCGGGAAGTTCCAATCGTTCGAGCACCTGCGACACGCGGCGATCCATGTCCCAGCCATGTTGCGCCTCGATCTGTGCCTGCACGTCGCCGAGTGCGGCGAGGTCGTGCGCTTCGAGCAGATGGTGATACCGCGCGAGCAGGGCACCGAGTTCGCCCAAGCCCTGCGCGACGACATCGAACACGCTGCCGCGCGCATCCTGCGGCACTTCCTGCGCGAGCTTGGCCACGCGCACGCCGCCTTGCACGCGCACCTCACCGTCGTCGGGCTTGATTTCGCCGGCGAGCAGGCGCAACAGCGTCGACTTGCCCTCACCGTTGCGGCCGACGACGCACACGCGCTCGTTCGGTTCGATCGTCAGATCGACCTGTTCGAGCAGCAGCGGGCCGCCGACGCTGTAGTCGACGCTTTGGAGTTGGATCAAAGGCATGCGTGAATTGTACCGGTGCAAACGAAAACGGGCCGCATTGCGCGGCCCGTCTTGCGCTTGCCTCGTCGAAGGTTGCCTTACTGGCAAACCTCGACTTTCACGTTCTTCACGTACATGCCGTTCGGCGCGGCGGCGGCGGTGTTGGAGTCGCTGACCGCGCGCCAACGTACCTGCACGTTCTGGCCTTCGAAGCCGTCGAGGTCGACGATCGAATGCGTCGGCGCGCTCGCGGCAGGCTGGCACCACGCCCACGATCCGGCATTGACTTCACCGGAGGCGACGATGCCGTCGTAGGCATCGGTGAACAGGCGGCTGCCGTCCACGTAGGTGAAGCTGCCGCTGCCGCCCTTGAGCTGCAGAGTACCGTTGTCCCAGCACGAACCCGGGCCGTTGTCCTCGAAATGATGGTACGTGTCGAAGGACAGGATGGTCGCTTGCGCTCCCACCGGGATGGCTACCGACGGCGAGATCAGGCCGCGGTCGCTGGTCACTGTGTTGTCCGGGACACCCCAGACCGTGCCGGTCAGACCCGCACCGGACGGCGCCGTCATGCGCGTCCACGCGGTGCCGCCCGTGCCATCGGTGGTCCAGCCGGTGACGTCGTCCTGCAGCAGCGTGGTCGAAGTCGTGCCGGACGGGCACTGGCCCGGGACGCCCGTCGTGAACGAGAACGTTTCCGACGTCTGGCCGGGGCCGCAATAGTTGGTCGGCGTGACGCGCCAGAAATACTGCGTCATCGTGTCGAGTCCGACGTTCACGGCCCACGTGGTGCCTGCCACCGTCGCGCTGGCCACGATGTTGGCGAATGCCGCATCCGTCGCCACTTCGACGAGGTAGCTGTTGGACGGCGACCCGGGCACCGTCGTCGGCAATGCGACGCCGTCGAAACCGTCGCCGAATATGCGGTCGGTGATGGCGATCTGGCCTTCCTGCCAGCTCAACGTCGGACGCACCTTGGCGCCGGCGCTCGTGTCGGCCGGCGCGACCAGTTGCGGACGGCCCGGTCCGTGTTCGGATACTCCTAGGCTGAAGCCGCCGACGCTGCGGGTGAGGGCGCCGCTGACGCCATTGATGCTGAACGCGTATTCGCCGGTCGGCAGCGCCGCGCCGCCGGTCAGGGTCAGGTTGCTGCTGCCCGGCGCGGCGATCGGGTTGGTCGCGAACGTCGGCGTGACGGCGCCCGGCAGGCCATTCGCGGTCAGCGCGACGGAACCGGTGAAACCGTTGAGGACGCCCGCGCGCAGCGCGTAGGCCGGATCGGCCGCGGCGGTGGCGCCGCACATTTCGATGCGCTTGGGCGAATCCGCCACCACGGCGTAGTCGGGATCGCCGCAGGTGGGGAACTTGAAGGAGCACACGCGCGTGCGCCACGATGAGGTGGCGCTGGTCGCGTAGTACTCGCTGGTGTAATAGAAGCGGCACTGGTCGACCGGATCGACGCTCATCGACGAATAGTCGCCCCAACGTCCGCTCGAACTCCTCTGCGAGCCTGCGGCGACGCCGGCCGTGCAGTTCTGCTCGTCGCGCAGCGTACCGGCCGGATCGGACAGCAGGCGGCCGGTGGTCTCGATCTGCGGGTTCGCGGTCGAACTCGAATTCGAGAACCCGATGCCGATGTCGCCGCTCTTGTCGATCGCGACGCCGCCCATCCAGCGGTGGTTCGCGTCCGGCGCGAACACGCCCTGATCGACGATCTTCTTGTCCAGCGCGGTCGGTACGGGCGGAGCCGCGCCGTGGTCGCTCAGATCGAAATGCACCCAGCGGATGGCCGCCTGCTGCGAGCCACCCACCACCGTGTGGTTGATGACCAGCGACAGGCGCGTCGGTGCATCCGCCGGGAATGCGCGGCCGGTGGCGCGGAACATCACGTTCGAACCGAACGAATCGAGTACCGCCGCGGTGCCGGTTTGCGGCACGCTGTCGTAGAACGGAACGAACGGGTCGCCCTTGACGCGCACTGGCTGATTGACTGGCGTCATGGTGCTGCTCGCCGGATTCGTCCAGTTCAGGCACAAGTCCCAGAACAGGTATTCGCCGGTATTGGCATCGAAATGCACGTAGGCCGGACAAGCGTTGGCCGGCGCGTTGAGGCTGCCGCTGAGATTGATCGGCTGCACGCCGTAGGCGTCGAAACCCGGATAGCGGATCATGCTGGCCGGCTGCCCGGTGAGCATCTTGTCGCGATCCATGGCGATCAACGACGCGCCGAGGAACGCGCTCGACGCATCGAATTCGTGCGTGATCAGCAGGTAGGCGTCCTGGGTGCCGGTTTCATCGGTCCAAACGCCCATCTTCGGATAGTCGCCGAAGTTCGGCCAATCGAATTCGTAGCGGTAGTAAGTGCCGAGCGGATCGGAGGTCGTGGAAACGGCCACGCACTGCGCGTAAGGCGCGCTGGTCACGAACTGGCTCATCACCCAGCGCTGCGCGCGCGCGTCCCACAGCGCGACCGGGTCGCCGGAATTCGTGGTCTGGCACTTGCCGCCGAAGCCGGCGAAGAAGGTGTTGCCCTGTTTCGGCGCCGCAGTCGCGGGGTTCACGGCACCGGTTACCTTGTCGAAAATCTGGTAAGCCGAGTTGACCCACTGGATGTAGTGCTGGTCGCTCACGTCGCCGTTGGTGTCGGGCGGCAGGCAGCCGCAACCGGAGGTCGTCGAGGTGATGGCGTTGAAGGTGATGTCCGCCGTCGGCGCCGGCACGTTCAACGGGTGGCGCTGCATGTGGCGGTAATCGGGCACGAACGCGCTCAGCCGGCTGTCGTGCTTGAGCAGGATGTTCGGGACGGGCACGCCTTCGATTTCGGGGCCGGACGGCGCGTCCGGCGGCAATGCCGCCAGAATGTCGCGCAACGGTGTGGAAACGTCTTGCCGCACGGCCTTGTATACCGTGGGATCATTCTTGCCTGCGTATGCAGCGCTGGCACCGAACGAAAACAGGATTGCAGCACCGATCGACATCGGTGCGATGTGTCGAAAAACCATGTTGGAAACTCCCCAGAGCGTTGGTGCGGCGGTTGCTCTCTCCGTTGCTGGCGCGGCCGTCGCGCCAACCCGGAATCCAATCAGTCGGATCCTTCCTTCTGCACTTTCGCGGCGGCGGCTTGCCGGTCGAGACGACGCAGACGATCTTCGAGAAACATGCGGCCTTGCACCGGCAGGTGCGGATCGGACAACGCGTCCGCGACCGCACTGCGCTCCGTTGCCGGAGACAGCCTGCGCAACATCACAACCGCTTGCTCCACCAAAGCCGGATTCGCGGCGTGCAGCCAACGCTGCAAGGACGACGCGGATATTTCGGCTTTCCCCAGATCGAGCACTTCAAGCGCTGCCAGGACGAGTCCGGGTAGGTCCGAAGTACCATCAGAATATCCGTCTACGGGAGTATTTTCCACTATCTCCTTCGCCGCAGCCGTGGCCCAGCCGCCAAGGTAGCCGGAATGGGTGGCCGCGGTCTGCAACAGCAGCAGGCGTGCAGGCGCAGAGGTCTTCGGATCGCGCGCGGCCTGTTCGACGGCAGCGAGGCCATCCTTGCGCACGCGCTCGAACAATTCGCGATCCAGCGCGATCTCGCCGGCCGCGAGGTTTTGCAGTTGCGGGTCGCCGCCGCCCAGGGCCTGCATGATCAAATCGTAGAACCGCCGCGACTCGCGTCCATGTTCGCTGCGTCCGGCATCCAGGATCGCGCGGATCGCGGGCGCGTCGCGAAACAAGGCGGGTTCCAGTCCGAGGCTGGTCAGCAGGGTCGGGCCGTCCGGGTT
>DATIOA010000044.1:0-10561 GCA_035473575.1 Rudaea sp.
AAGAGGCTGCGCAGGCTCATGGCACGGTTCCGGCGGACGCGTGCCGGGAGTTGAGACTACTCTGATCTCAGGAATGGCGACACGGATACTTCTGCACTAAAATGGTGCAATGCATGCTGCCGAAATCCTGCCGAGGATTCCTGTCGATACCGTCGCCCTGGTCGACCAGATGGCGACGGGTATCGCCGTACTCGACGGGGAATTGCGCTTCATCCAGGCCAACGCTGCCTTCGTCGAGCTGACGGGGCTCGTGCGCTGGCGCGGCTGTCCGCTGGAAGTGTTGGGAGAACCGGCCGGGGTGCTGACGGCGTTGATCGAGCGCGCGCAGGCCGTGCAGGCGCCGTCGACGCTGCGCGGCCTGGAAATTTCCGCGCGTTCTGCATCCGTTCGCGTCGATATAACCGCTGCACAGTGCGCTGCCGGCGTGCTGTTGGAGATGCACGCGCTGAATCCGCATGACGTGCCGCAGGCGCCGGCGCAAATCTCGCAAAGCCTGCGTGGACTCGCGCACGAGGTGAAGAATCCGCTCGCCGGCCTGCGCGGCGCGGCGCAATTGCTGCAACGCCGCGCCGCCGATGCGGACCAGCGGCGCCTGGCCGAACTCATCATCGCCGAGGCGGACCGGCTCGGCGCCTTGACGGATCGCTTGCTGCATCCGGCCGGCAAGCCGCACCTGGCCATGGTCAATCTGCACGAGGTCGCCGAACGCACACGCGCCTTGATCGTGGTCGAAGCGGCGCCGGAAATCCGCCTCGATCGCGATTACGACCCGAGCCTGCCCGCGTTTCGCGGCGACGCCGACCGACTGCAGCAATTGTTGTTGAACCTGTTGCGCAATGCCTTGCAAGCGGGAGCGACCGCGATTGTGCTGCGCACGCGCGCGGAAAATGGCGCTATCGTCAATGGCAAAGCGCAGCGCCTCGCGTTGCGCCTGGACGTGATCGACAACGGTACCGGCGTGCCGGAGTATTTGCGCGAAACGCTGTTCGCGCCGCTGGTATCCGGGCGCGCGGACGGCACGGGACTCGGCCTGGCGCTGGCGCGCGAAATCTCGACAGAACACGGCGGGCAACTGGATTTCCGCAGCCGTCCCGGCAACACCGTGTTTACGCTGCTGCTGCCGTTGGAGCGGGAGACAGCGCGTGTCTGAGATCTGGATCGTCGACGACGACGCATCGATCCGCTTCGTGCTTGGCGAAGCGTTGCGCGAGGATGGCGCGGCGGTGCGCGAATTCGCCAACGCCGAGGACCTGCTCGCCGCGCTCGAGCAGGGCGCACCGGATGTGGTGCTGAGCGACGTGCGCATGCCGGGCGCGAGCGGCCTGAAACTGCTCGATGCAATCAAGACACGCGGCTTGCATCTGCCGGTGATCGTGATGAGCGCGTTTACCGACGTGGCTTCCACCGCTGCCGCGTATCGCAACGGTGCGTTCGATTATCTGCCCAAGCCTTTCGATCTGGACGAAGTGCGCGCGGCGGTGGAACGCGCGCTGGCGCAGACCCGGCCACCGCCGGCGCCCCTGCCCGCGGCGGAACCCGAATCCGAATTGATCGGCGCCGCGCCGGCGATGCGCGAATTGTTCCGCAGCATCGGCCGCGTCGCGGCGACGAACCTGAACGTGCTGATCACCGGCGAAACCGGAACCGGCAAGGAACTGGTCGCGCGCGCCCTGCATCGGCACAGCGCGCGCGCCTCCTCGCCTTTCGTGGCGCTGAACACGGCAGCGATTCCCGCCGAGCTGCTCGAATCGGAATTGTTCGGCCATGAGGCCGGCGCCTTCACCGGCGCGCTCAAGCGCCATCCAGGCCGCTTCGAACAGGCCGAAGGCGGCACGCTGTTCCTGGACGAAATCGGCGACATGCCGCTGGCCTTGCAAACGCGCCTGCTGCGCGTGCTAGCGCAGGGCGAGTTCTACCGCGTCGGCGGACGCGAGCTGATCCGCGCCGACGTGCGCGTGATCGCGGCCACGCACCAGGATCTCGGCGCGAAAGTCGAAGTCGGACAATTTCGCGCCGACCTGCTGCATCGCCTCGATGTCGTGCGCCTGCAACTGCCGCCGTTGAGCGATCGCCGCGCGGACATCCCCCTGCTTGCCGCGCGCTTTCTCGCGCGTGCGGCGGCGGACATGCGCCTGGACGCGAAAGCGTTTTCGCCGGCCGCGCTCGGCGCACTGGCACAGATGCCGTGGCCGGGCAACGTGCGCCAGCTCGAAAACCTGTGCCGGCGCCTGGCGGTGATGGCGTCCGGGCGCGAAATCCGGGTGTCCGATCTACCGGAAATCGACGTGGCGTCGGCGGCAACAGCGGATTGGCGCGTGCCACTGCGGCAAACGGTGCGCGATCATCTGGCGCGCGGCGAGCGAAATATCTATGCACAATTGCGCGACGGGTTCGATCAAGCCCTGCTCGAAGCGGCGCTGGCGGAAAACGGCAACCAGCGCGGCCGCGCGGCGGAGCAGCTCGGATTGGGGCGCAACACGCTGACGCGCAAATTGGGCAGTTCACGCAAGCGAGGCAAACGATGACCGATGTCGTTGAGGTCCGGGTGCGCGCCGCGCAGGCGGACGATTGCGAAGTCCTGGCCGCGTTCAATGCGGCAATGGCGGTCGAGACGGAGGCCAAGACGCTCGATCCGGCGACATTGCGCGCCGGCGTCGCGCGGGTGCTCACGGAGCCGGCGCGCGGATTTTATCTGGTTGCGGAAATCAATGGCGTCGTCGCGGGTTGCCTGATGGTCACGTTCGAGTGGAGCGACTGGCGCAACGGCGACTGGTGGTGGCTGCAAAGCGTTTACGTCTTGCCGGAAAATCGCCGGCATGGCGTATTTCGCGCGCTGTACGCGTGCGTCGAAGACTTGGCGATGGCGCGAACCGATGTGGTCGGCATACGCTTGTACGTCGAGCGCGACAACGCGCGCGCGCAGCGCACCTACGCATCCTTGGGCATGCACGAAGATCATTACCGGATGTATGCCAAGCCGTTGCGCAAGCTCACCGGAAAGGCAGCCGATGGCAATGCTTGAGCGCCTGCGCAACGTAGCCGCCGATGCGCTGATGCTGTTCGTGGTGCCGTGCTGCGTGGCCCTGCTGCCGTGGCGGCTCGGCTTCGCCTTGCTCAAGCGCCTGGCGCGCAACGAACGGCTGTATCGACTCAGCGTGGACCCGGCCTGGGATGCCGCGCGCGCGCATTGCCATGGTTGCGACGAACGCGAGTGGAAGTATCGTTTCCGCCTGTTGCGCCTGGTCGATCACGCCGACGTTTACCTGACCTTGCTGCGAGGCAAGCGCTGGCGCAGCCTCAACGTTGTCGAAACCGGCGATTGGCCGGCGCCGGGGCCGTGCGTGTTCCTCACCTATCACTGGGGCGCGGGGAATTTCATCTGGCCGCGTCTGCGTGAACTGGGATTCGTCGCGCATTTCATCGCGCGCCGCGCGTCGGGACGCGCGCTCGGCATGACGCGTCTGTCATATTGGTTCGGCAATTTCCGTGCACGCGCGCTGCGCCGCTGCGCGGGCGCCGAGCCGATCTTCACGGGGGCGAGCGCTGGCGCGATCGCGCGTGCGCTGGATGCCGGTGACAGCGTCGTCGGCATGCTCGATCTTCCCGCACGACCCGATCAACCCGCTTGCGACCTGCCGCTGCTGGATGGACATGTGCGCTTTCCGCTCGGCCTGGCGCGGCTGGCATCCGACAAGGGGGTCCCGGTGGTCTTGCTGAGTTGCGGCCTGGATTTTTCCCGTGGGCAACGCAATATCCGCGTCGAACTATTGCCGTCGCAGCTTTCCGCGGACGCGATCATGCTGCGCTACGCCGCACATCTGCAGTCGCGTTTGCGCGAGGCGCCGGCGGCATGGCAAATCTGGCGCGAGGCGCCGGGACTGTTCGTCGCCGCGGCGAACGCTCAGGCGTTGTGACCCTTGTACAAGGTGCTGTGCGGTGCGCGCCGTTCGTGTTCGGGACGATTCGTCGTGTAGTAGTACAGGGCCAGCGATTGTCGATGGATGCCGGCCGGGGCCGACCACGGCACCGGGTGGCCGTGGAAGGTGTCCGAGCGCGTGGCGAACAATACGGCACGATTGAACAGCGGCTCGACGACCCGCACGCGACGGGTGCCGCTGGTATCCCACAATTCCAGTTCGCCGCCGTAGCCTTGCTCCCAACGCGGCGTGAGATAGATCAACAGGTTCAGGCGGCGATGCGCTTCCATCTGCGGATGCCAGTTGAAATCGGCGTGGATGCCCAGGTGGTCGCCTGGCCGGCTCAGGTGCAGGCCGCCGCCGGCAAGGTGCGGATCCGGCAACAGATGGTCGATGCCGGAAAGTCGCTCGATGAAACTCACGAACGGGCCGGAATTCAGATCGTGCAAAGCCTGGCGATGCGCCGCGGGGAATCGTTCCTCGTGCGCGCTGGCGAGCTTGACCTCTACGGTCTGGATGCCGAACTGGTCCCAGGCAACCGGATCGTCCGGCTGCGGAAAGGTGCGTGCCAGTTCCAGCGCGAGATCGGGCCGCAGGAATCCATCGATCACGATGTGCGGGTAGGGATCCGCGACGCCGAATTCCGCGTGGCGCGCAGCGGCGAGCCGCGCCAGGGTATCCAGATCGAAAACGTAAGGCATACAATACGAAGAGCGGGAAAGAAGCCATGATAGCAGCACGATCCCGCATCCCCGATCACGGAAGGACGTTATCGTGACCACATCGCAACGCGTCGCCATCCTCGGCGGAGTCCGCATTCCGTTCTGCCGCAACAACACTGCCTACGCGGATGTCGGCAATTTCGGCATGGCGGTGAAGACGCTGGGCGCGCTGGTCGAGAAGTTCGGCCTGCACGGCGTGGAACTGGGCGACGTCGCGTTCGGCGCGGTCATCAAGCACGCATCGGACTGGAACCTCGCGCGTGAGGCGACGCTGTCCTCAGGTTTGGCACCGACCACGCCCGGCATCACCACGGCGCGCGCCTGCGGTACCTCGCTCGACAACGCCATCGTCATCGCCAACAAGATTGCGGCGGGACAGATCGAAGCCGGCATCGCCGGCGGCGCGGACACTACCAGCGACGTACCCATCGTCTACAGCCGCGCCTTGCAGCAGCGCCTGTTGCGCGTCAATCGCGCCCGCGGCGGCTGGGAAAAATTCAAGACGGCCGTCAGCGGATTTTCGCTGTCCGAGCTCAAGCCCAGCTTCCCCGGCGTGATGGAGCCGCGCACCGGCATGTCGATGGGCGATCACTGCGAACTGATGGCGAAGGAATGGAAAATCTCGCGCCAGGACCAGGACGCGTTCGCCCTGTCCAGCCACCAGAAGGCCGCCGCGGCGTACTCGCGCGGCTTCTTCAACGACCTGGTCGTGCCGTTCCGTGGCCTGGACCGCGACAACATCCTGCGCCCGGACACGACGCTGGAAAAGCTCGCAACGCTCAAGCCCGCGTTCGACAAGACCTCGGGGCAGGGCACGCTGACCGCAGGCAACTCCACGGCCTTGTCGGACGGCGCTTCGGCCGCGCTGCTGGCGAGCGACGCCTGGGCTACCGAACGCGGCATCACGCCGCTTGCGTATCTAACGCACTCCCAGGTCGCGGCAGTGGATTTCGTGCACGGCGAGGGCCTGCTGATGGCGCCAACCATCGCGGTGTCGCGCATGCTCGATGCCGCCGGATTGACCCTGCAGGATTTCGACTACTACGAAATCCACGAAGCTTTCGCCGCACAGGTGTTGTGCACGCTGCGCGCGTGGGAAAGCGCGGACTACTGCAAGAATCGCCTCGGCCGCGACAAGCCGCTCGGCAGCATTGACCCGGCGAAGTTGAACGTCAACGGTTCGAGCCTGGCGCTCGGCCACCCGTTCGCCGCGACCGGCACGCGCCTCATCGCGACGATGGCGAAATTGCTCGCGGACAAGGGCGCGGGCCGCGGCCTGATCTCGATTTGCACTGCCGGCGGCATGGGCGTGACCGCGATCGTGGAGCGGCCGTAAGGCACGAACGTACTGGTGCGGCACGACCCGAAATCGCGGCATTCGTGGCTGCTGGCCGCCGCGGCCGCCGCGTTGTGCCTGGGCGTCCTGCGCGCGCTGCATCTGGAAAAGATCGGGAGCGAATATACCTCGTGCCACGGCTGTTTCGTGATCCCGGCATTGGGCCACGATGCGCGGCTGTTGTGCGCGATGTTCGCCGTGTTGGCCTTCGCGGCCGCATCGCCGTGGCGCTGGCCGGCGCGGATTGCGCGCGCCCTGGTGGCACTTTGCATCCTCGCGCAAGCCACCGATCTGGTTTTGCTGCGGCTGTTCAACCAGCGCCTGTACATCGCTGATCTGTTGCGTTTTGCCGGCGATACGGCCGCCAGTTGGAGCGTTGCGCGCGCACAATTTTTCTCGATCAACGGCATCGGTTATGCCGCTGCCGCGGCGGTCGTGCTGGTCGTATTGGCGGGATTGATCGCGGGCGGTCGCGGTTCGCCGAAGCAGGCGCGGGCCCTGCTCGTGCTCGCGGCGGCCAGCGCGCTGTTCGCCGTTGCCGCGATGTGGATGCCGTTGCGCTACGTGCACGAGGAATACGTCGGCAACGTGGTGGAAGTGAACCTGCCGCAGGGCCGCGCACGCGAGTTTTCGCCGACGTATGCGCAAAACATGTTGCAAGCTGACAAGGGCGTCCCGCAGACCTGCGCCGCCGGCGCGCGCAATGGTCGCAATATCGTCATCGTGATCACGGAGTCGTTATCGGCTTATCAAAGCGCGCTGCTCGGCGGCGCGCACGACTGGCTGCCGCGGCTGGATGCATTGGCACGCGCCAACCATTATTTCACCCGGTTCTATGCCAACGGCTTCACCACCGATGGCGGAGAAGCGGCGATTTTCACCGGACGCCCGCCACTGATACCGCCGGGAAGCGAATGGTATGCCCTCGACGCGTTCGGTCCCGGTCCCGACACCTTGCCCGGCATCGCCCATCGCGCCGGGTACTCCATCGAGTATTTCACCACGGCGAGCCTTGCGTTCCTGAATTCCGGAGCATGGCTGCACGCCTTGCACTTCGACACGGTGGAAGGCGGAGATAATTCGTACTACTCCAGGATGCAGCACTGGCAATTTGGCGCCGCCGAGGATGCGGCCTTGTTCGGCCGCTTCGAGCAATGGCTGGACGCGCGCCACGACCCGCGTCCTTTCATCGCCGTGTTGCTGACCGTGAGCAGCCATCCGCCGTTCGTGAATCCGCGCACGGGCAAGATCGATCCGGAAGGAACGTTCCACTACGTCGATGACCAGCTCGTCGATTTCCACGACGCACTGGCGCGCCGCGGATTCCTCGACAACGGGATCCTCATGATCACCGGCGACCACCACAGCATGACGCCGATCGATCGCGAGGAGTACGCGAAATTCGGCGAACGCTCATTCGCGCGCATCCCGCTGGTCGTTGCCGGTGCCGTGGACATGCCGAACGTCGTGGATGCTTCGTTCCAGCAATCCGACTTTCCGGCATCGCTGGCGCACATCATGGGAGTGGACTATTGCCGGACGCCGTTCAACGGCATCTTTCTCGATCCACAACCGCAGCCGCCGCGCTACATCGTGCAGGCGCGCGGCGACGATCGCAACCGGGTGGACGTGTACTACGACGATCGCGTCGCCAGCTACATGCAAAACGGCGATGCCAGCGGCTGGGCGGGCGCGCCGCCACCACAGGCGGATACGGTGGCCGCATGGATCAATGCGCAGCGCCTGCGCAACTTGAGCCCCGTCGGCAAAAAACCGTGAGCGCCGCTCTCAGGTGAACTTGAAGCGCGGTGTGAAATTGCCGCTCGGCGCATAGGACTGGCGCCGGCTGCGCATGCGCGCCTGCAATTCGGCGCGACGGTCTTCCAGCCATTCCTCGCGGCCGAGCTTGGCCGCGTCGGCGCCGCGCGCGGTGGCTTCCTGGCTGCGGTAATCGCAGAAATCGCTGTACGCGTCGATCTCGGGTTTGAGCACGCCCTGCACGACTTCGATCATGATCGCGTCGTCGAGGAAGCCGAGCACCGGCACATTGTCCGGGATCAGGTCTTCCGGGTCGGAAAAATAGGTCAGCGCGGAAACGACGCGGCCCTTGTCCTCGGCGGACAGGCCCCAGCCTTCGTCGGCGGCCATGGCGACGAGGTTTTCCACGCAGGCCAGGCGCGAACGCACGAATTCCGGCATCTGCTGCGCCTGCGAGCCGACAAAGGTCTTCGCCGCCTCGTCCAGGATCTGCTGCGCGCTCTTGCCGGCCGCACGCTGTTCGGCGCGCTTGATCGCGTCCATGAAAAACGGCAGATCCTGGTCGGTGATCTCGATGGAAAACTCAAGGGCCATGGTGGCGTCCTGAAAATGGGTGGTGGAACGCGCAGCCTAGCCAGCCGGGGCGATAACGTCAATTGGCTCACAAAATCGAATGAAGGCTGGCACCAAAAGCCGTCACGATGCGGGTATAGATGGTCTTGAGCGGCAAGTCGACCTGCGGGAAATCGCCCACATCGGTATAGCAGTCGTAGAACTCCGGCGCGCCCGGCGGTAGCGGTTTGCAGCCGGGATTGAGCTCGAAACTGGACGCGTAGCGATAGGGCCACAGGTCGAAGATCGGCAGGCGCGCGGAAAAATCGCCGATCGCGCGATTCAGGCGGCTGATCCAGTTCGTGCCTTGCCGGCGCGCGATCGTCCAGGCATTGCCGGGCGCGCAGTCGCGCAGGATCGAGTCGCGCAAGGCCTGCGCGAACGCAGCGTCGTGGATGATGAAGCCCGATTCGGTGTTGTAGCGGTCCGAGCGCGGATCGAAATTGTGCGAGCCGATCAGCGCGATCGCACCATCGATGACGATGGATTTGGCGTGCAGGCCCAGGCGCACGCCGAGCTTGCGCACGGGCGCCTGGCCGTACTTGCGATAGCGCTGTGCCTGCGCGGTGTCGTCGCCGAGCGACGCATAGTCGGCGATCAGCGCCGCGGCTTCGTCGGGGAACGGCTTGAATTCGTGGATCTCGAAACCGAGCTTGAGAAAACGCTTCTTGTGCTTGTACGACAGGGCGTAGACGTAGAACGCGTCCGTTGCGGCCAGCGAATTGGTCGACACGACGATGCGCAGACCCGGTTTGGCGCGATGCTGTTCGGCGAACGCGTGTTGGGCTGTGCGGCTGAGCACCAGGTACGGCGTTTGCATGACGATTTCGGACCTGGCGTTCTGGAACAACTCCAGGATATGCCGGCTCAATTCATCGTCGCGCGGCTGATCGGGCTCGTCGAACTTGTCCGGCGCATCCGAAAAGTATTCGACTGCGCCCACGCGCGTCGCCTTGTCTGCGAAATGCGCGCGAATGTAGGCAGCATCGTCCGCTGCGCGCGACAGTTCAGCCACACGCGCCGCGTTTCGGTATTTGTGTAGTGGATATGGAAGCGCGTTCAGGCCGTCGGCGAGGATGCGCGAAGACACATCGCGCAGGCGCGATAGCGGCACGCTGCGGCGATCGCGCCAGAAACGCTCGAACGAAGCCGCCATCTGCTCCGCGGCAGGGCCGGTAACGAGTGCATCGCGGTCGCGGTAATCGAATTCGTCGTCCCAGTCGAAATAGCGGTCTTCGTAATTGCGCCCGCCGGCGATGCCGATGCGATCGTCGACCAGAAACAGCTTGTTGTGCATGCGCTGGTTGAACTGGAAAAAGCAGCAAAGTATACCAGCGGCGAATTCCAGCGGCTGCGTGCGCGCTTTGTGAAAGGTCGGGTTGTACACGCGCAGCTCGAAGTTCACGTGCGCGCGCGCGAGCTGCGCGAGCAATTCCACGTCGTCGAGCGAGAACAATTGATCGACGATCACGCGCACCTTGACCCCGCGCCGGGCCGCCTTGACGAGTTCGTCAAGCACGAGATAGCCGGCGTCGTCCTGCGCGAAGATGAAAGTCTGAATGTCGATGCTCTTGCGCGCGGCGCGGATCAGATGCACGCGCAGCAGCAGCGAATCGGCGCCGTTATCGAGCAGATTGACGTAATGCACCGGCGCTCCGGATCGCGATGCACGCAGCGCAGCGTCGGCCAGATCCTGATACGGCGAGGCAAGCGCGCAGGCGTCGGCGGCGGTGCAGGTGAGCGCATGGTCCTGCGCGGCGGCGGCGGTCGCGGCGGCCCGGCGCGCGTGGATCGGATCAACCGCGCAGCCGCCGAGCGCGAACGCGGCAAGTGCGAGGACGGCGAAAATCGCCGTGCGTCTCATGCCGGCGGGTTCGCTGCCGGCAGCACGAAAATCCGCAGGCGCAGCGCGACTTTGTCGGCTAGGGTGCCGCGTCGCGAGTGCATGCCGAAATCGCTGCGTTCGATGCTGCCTTCGGCCTGCACGGCGCAGGCGCCGGCAAGCGGCTGGGCACAATCCGAAGGCAGGATGCGAAAGTGTGCGGGCCTGGCGATGCCGCGCAACGTGAGCGTGCCGTCCAGCGCGCCGCCGCTGCGCAGGCGCACGAGCGGGAATTCGTCGGACGCAAATTCGATTTGCGGATACTGTGCCGCATCGAAGAACTCCGCCGATTTCGCCCATTTCGCGTTGTGCGCGCTGCGCATGCGCAAGGTGT
>DATIOA010000045.1:0-9369 GCA_035473575.1 Rudaea sp.
GAGCGTTTCGCGCGCCAGGCGCGTGAGGACTTTCGGGTCGATGCCGTAGTCGGCCTCGCCCAACAGTGCCTCGCCGGACAGCTTGAGCAGGATGCGTTTGTATTTCGGTGCGGCGGTGGACATGCGCGGCTCCTGCTGTGGGGCAAAACGCGCGTATTGTATCCGAGTGACCGGGTGTCAGGCTGTCTCGTAGGCCATGATTTTCTCGGGTTCCTGCAGGAAGTTCCCTTGCACGAAGTTGACCCCGCACGAGAACAGGATCGACATGCTGGCCGCGTCCTCGACGAACTCGGCGACGGTGAGCTTGCCGGCGTGGTGGGCCTGGTCGCACAGTTCCTTGATCTTTTCCTGGTGTTCCTTGTTTTTCGGCAGCTCGGCCATGAAGTTGCGGTCGAGCTTGAGGTAGTTCGCGTCGACGTGCTTGAGCAACTGGAAGGAATTGAGCCCGGAGCCGAATTGCTCGAGGGCGAAACCGCAGTGGATCTGCTTCAAGCCCGTGACGAAGGCGCGCGCGGGTTTCAGGCTTGTCACGACCTTGCTTTCCGGCATCTCGAATACCAGCGCGTCGCCGCGCAGGCGCGCGTTCTTCAACTGCTGCGCAATCCATGGCAGCAGGGTCTGGTCGTCCAGCGACTGCGGCGTGAGTTTGACGAAGAACGTGGTCTTGTGGCCGGCTTTCTCGCGCTCGGCCAACGCCTTGATCGCGGCGGCGATCACCCAGCGGTCGATGTGTGAGAGCAGGCCGTTCTGCTCGGCAATGGGCATGAAGAAGGCCGGGCCGATCTCGCCCTTGGGGCCGTTCATGCGCAGCAGGATTTCGTAGAACTCGCCTTCGGCGCCGTGCAGGCTGATGATCGGCTGGTAAAACAGCACGAAGCCGTTGTTGGCGAGAGCGTCCTTGACCAGAGTCAGCCAGTGCTTGTTCTTCTCCTCGTCGGCCTTGTCCTTGGCCCCCGGATCGAACACGTTGATGCGATTGCCGCCTTCGGTCTGTGCCGTGCGCAGCGCGGTACTGGCCTGCGTGAGCACGGCCTGGGCGTTGGCGTTCTTCTCGCCGATCAGCGTGCCGCCGATGCTGACGTTCGCGTTCACCGACTGTTTACCGACCTCGAAGATGCGTTCTTCGAAGGCATGGCGCAGGGTTTCGCCGAGCTGGCGAACCTCGTCCGCCTTGCTGCCGGAGACGAGGACGCCGAACGCGTGCTCGCCGAAGCGGCCGGCGATGTCCGATTCCTTCAGGTGCCGGCGCATAAGGTTGGCCATGTCGCCGAGCAGCAGGTCCGCGTTGCCCAAGCCGACCGTGTCGAGCAGGGTCTTGAAGCTGTCCGGTTCGATCAACAGCATGGCCTGGTCGTTGCGGCCCTTGGCGGCCTCGCCGACCATGCGCTCGAGTTCGACGAGGCAGTATTGGCGGTTGTACAGATCGGTGACCAGATCCTTGGAACGCAGCACGTCGAGTTCTTTCGCCAGTTCCGCGCTCATGGTCTGTTGGCGGAAGATGATCTGCTGGCAGGGCTCGCCTTCGTAGCTGGCCTCGGCGAATTCCAGGGTCGCGTCGAATGTGCTGCCGTCGGCGCGCTGCGCTTTCAGGTTGAGTTTTTGCGGCGGTTTTTCACCCTTGGAAAGTTTCTTCAGCAACGCCTTGAAGTCGTCGGCATCGTCTGGCGCGATCATGTCGAGGATCGACATGCTCTCGATGTCCTCGAACTCCTCGAATCCGAAGATTTCGAGGTAAGCCTTGTTCGCGCGCACATGCATGCCTTCGTGCACGTAGGCGATGGGATCGCGCGAGGAATCCAGCAACGCCTCGCAGCGGCGTTCGGTTTCGCGCAGCGACGCTTCCAGGCGGCGCACGCTGCGGCGCATGAGCAGGGCCTCGAATTCGCGGCGCACGATCGATTGCACGTGCTCGGCGCGATTGCGCAAGGTCAAGGCGCGCGCGCCATCGGTAAAGGCATTGGCGACCGTATCCTCGTCGGCCTTGGCGGCAACGGCGATGACCGCGATGTCCTTGCCGGTGGCGTTTGCCGCGCTGGAAGCGTCCTTGAGCGAAACGCCGCGCGCGGCCAAGTTGACCAGCAGCAGGTCGGGCGTCTGTGTGGCGAGTTGCGCCTTGAGTTCGTCGGTGTTGCCCGTGCGTGCCGGACGCACGGCGATGCCGCCGTTGCGCAGCATGCTGATCAATTGCTCGGCTTCCTCGACCGAATCCTCGATCAGGAGCAGCTTGATGACGTTTTCCTGTTTACTCATCGCTCGCGGTTCCGGTGCGGCTTAGGTTTTACTCGATTAGCGGCGGCTTTTCCAGCGCCGACGGTCATAGCAGGGTCTTGGCCGGTTCGCCGGCGATCTCGCGCACCAGGCGCGGCACCAGATAGCCAGATAGACGCCCACGCAACCGCGTAACCAATTCGCGGGCGCGATCGTCGTCGACCGCGAAATGCGCGGCGCCGGCGACGCGGTCGAGTTGGTGCAGGTAATAGGGCAACACGCCGGCAGCGAACAAACGCGCGGACAGATCCCCGAGCGCCTCGACGCTGTCGTTGACGCCGCGCAGCAGCACGGATTGGTTGAGCAGGTTCGCGCCGGCATCGCGCAGGCGCGCGCAGGCGTCGACCACCGAGTCGTCGATTTCGTTGGCGTGGTTGGCGTGCAGCACAACGGCCACGGGCCAGGGCAGCGCGCGCAGCCAGGCGAGCAGTTCCGCATCCACGCGTTGCGGCAGCACGACGGGCAGGCGCGTGTGGATGCGCAAACGCTGGAGGTGTGGAATGTCCGCCAATGCCGCTGTCAGTTCCGCGAGCTTGGCCGTCGTCAGCGACAGGGGATCGCCGCCCGAAAGAATCACTTCCTCGATCGATGCGTCGCTGCGGATATGCTCAATGGCTTCCTGCCAGCGATTCGCCGCGGCGGTTTCCTGCGCGTAGGGAAAATGCCGGCGGAAGCAGTAGCGGCAGTTCACCGCGCAG
The DNA here is from genome assembly GCA_035473575.1 of Rudaea sp. Lineage (GTDB taxonomy): Bacteria > Pseudomonadota > Gammaproteobacteria > Xanthomonadales > Rhodanobacteraceae > Rudaea. The sequence goes on from DATIOA010000045.1 coordinate 2,967, forward strand.
GAACCGGTGGCGATCAGCAGGGCGCGGCCTGCGTATTTGTGCAGCACGCCGCCGGCCACGCGCGCGGCCATGTCGCCGACCGCGTCCGAGCCGAAGCCGTCTGCATCCAGCAGTTCGGCAGCCTGCGGCAGCACTTGCAACAACAACGGATCGGCCGGATCGCCACGCCGCATGCGTGCGACGAATGCGCGCGGCACGCGCATGGCGAAGCCGGTGTCGCGCGCGGGCAACACAGTGCCGGCCAGATGCCCAAGATCGAGCATTTCCAACAGTTCGCGCGGATCGGCGATTGCCTCGCGCCACTGGCGTTGCCAGGTGCGGGATTGCTGCGCGGGCAGGGGGCTTGCGGTTATCATGGGCGGCCGAATTTCCCGAATTTCCCTATTTTAGCCGCATTCCCCCGCGGCCCCTGACATTTAACGGAGTTTTACCCATGGCTTACGGCATGAACGACGTCAAGAACGGCATGAAGATCATCGTGGACGGCTATCCGTGCACGATCGTCGACACCGAGTACGTCAAGCCCGGCAAGGGCCAGGCCTTCACCCGCGTCAAGTACCGCAACCTCAAGACCGGGCGCACCACGGAATTGACGATGAAATCCACCGATTCGCTGGAAGCGGCCGATGTCATGGATCAGGACATGGAATACCTCTACAGCGATGGCGAGTTCTGGCACTTCATGCATCCGGAAACGCACGAGCAGATCGCCGCCGACAAGAACGCGATGGCCGATGCGCAGAAGTGGCTCAAGGGCAACGAGGAATGCATCGTCACGTTGTGGAACGGCTCGCCGTTGACGGTGGCGCCGCCGAACTTCGTGGAACTCGTCATCACCGAGACCGATCCGGGCGTCAAGGGCGACACCGCTGGCACCGGCGGCAAACCGGCGACGCTGGAAACCGGCGCCGTGGTGCGCGTGCCGCTGTTCGTGCCGCAGGGGGAAAAAATCAAGGTCGATACGCGCACCGGTGAATATGTGGGGCGGGTAAAGTAAGTCCGGATGCAAGCCGTCGACCAGGTCCTCGAAGCGCGCTGGGTCGTCCCGGTCGAGCCGCATGGCGTGGTGCTCGAAGATCGCGCCGTCGCGCTGGCTGGCGACACGATCGTCGAAATCCTGCCGATCGCGACGGCGCGCGCAAAGTATGCGAATGTCGAACGCACGAGCTTGCCGGAACACGCGCTGATCCCCGGTCTGGTCAACGCGCACACGCACAACGCCATGACCTTGATGCGCGGGCTGGCGGACGACCTGCCGCTGATGACCTGGTTGCAACAGCACATCTGGCCGGCCGAAGCGCGCGTGATGGGGCCCGAGTACGTGCGCGATGGCGTGGAACTCGCCATCGCCGAAATGTTGCGCGGCGGCACCACCTGTTGCAACGAAAACTATTTCTTTCCGGACGTGCAGGCGGCGACCTACCTGCGCCACGGTTTTCGCGCCGTGGTCGGCCTGCCGTTCATCGAATTCCCGAGCGCCTGGGCGAAGAGCCGCGACGAGTATTTCGACAAGAACCTCGCCGTGCACGACGAATTCAAGGGCGAGAAACTGGTTTCGACGTCGTTGGCCCCGCACGCCCCTTACACCGTGGCGGACGAGAGCTTCGCGCGCATCCGCGTGCTTTCGGACCAGCTCGACATTCCCGTGCACCTGCACCTGCACGAAACCGCGCAGGAAATCGAGGACTCACGCAAGCAATGCGGGCAGCGTCCGTTTGCGCGCATGCAGGCGTTGGGCCTGGTCGACGAACGCCTGATCGCAGTGCACATGACGCAACTCACCGATGCGGAAATCGCCGCCTGCGCCCAGCATGGCGTGTCGGTCGCGCATTGCCCGGAATCCAACCTCAAGCTCGCCAGCGGATTTTGCCCGGCCGAGAAACTGCGCCGCGCCGGCGTGAACCTCGCCATCGGCACCGACGGCTGCGCTTCGAACAACGATCTGGACATGTTCGGCGAGACACGCACGGCGGCGCTGCTGGCGAAGGGCGTCGCGAACGACGCCAGCGCGTTCGACGCTGCCTACGCGCTGCAGGCTGCCACGCTCAATGGTGCACGCGCGCTGGGGCTTGCCGAACGCATCGGCTCGATCGTGCCCGGCAAGCAGGCCGATCTGGCTGCGGTGCGGCTGGACGCCCTGGAAGCGCAGCCGGTGTACAACGTGATTTCGCAGCTGGTCTACGCGACCGGCCGCCACCAGGTCAGCGACGTCTGGGTCGCCGGTGCGCGCAAAGTGGAAAATGGCGCATTGTGCACCATCGACACGGATGCACTGTACGCCAAGGCGCAGGCCTGGCGCGCGCGGATTGGGCCGTGAGATGAACGCCGCCAACGTCAGCGCCGTCGAGACCGCCAAATTCGATCGCCTGGCAGCTCGGTGGTGGGACAAGGACGGCGAATCGCGGCCGCTGCACGATCTCAATCCGGTGCGGCTGAACTACATTGCCGAACGCATCGCGCTCAAGGGTGCGCGCGTGCTCGATGTCGGCTGCGGCGGCGGCATACTTTCCGAGTCGCTCGCGCGCGCGGGCGCGGACGTGACCGGCATCGATCTCGCTCCGCGCGTGCTCGAAGTCGCGCGTCTGCATCTGCACGAATCGGGCGTGCGGGTCGAATACCGGGAAATCGCCGTCGAGGCGCTGGCGGCCGAAATGCCGGGCGCGTTCGATGCGGTGACGTGCATGGAACTGCTCGAGCACGTGCCGGATCCTGGCAGCGTTGTCGGCGCCTGCGCTGCACTGCTCAAGCCGGGAGGCCGACTGTTCCTGTCCACGCTCAACCGCACGCCGTTGGCATTCGGCGCGGCGATCGCCGGCGCCGAGTACGCGCTGAACCTGCTGCCGCGCGGCACGCATAACTACGCGCAATTCATCCGGCCGTCCGAACTGGCCACCACGTTGCGCGAACACGGATTGGAACTCGAAGACCTGAGCGGGCTTGCCTACAATCCGTTCACGCGCCGCGCCGCGATCGCGAAAAGTACACAAGTAAACTATCTTGCCTGCGCGCGGAAGCCAGCGTGATGCGGCAATCGGCTCCCGCAGCGGTTTTTTTCGATCTCGACGGCACCCTGGTTGATTCCGCCCCCGACATGGTCGAGGCCATGCGACGCCTGCGCCTGGAAGAGGGCGAGTCGCCGGACGGCGCCGAATCGATAGGCGCGGTGGTTTCCAAGGGCGGTCGCGCCATGATCCGGCGCGGTTTTCCTGCGGCGGACGAGGCGCGCGTCGAAGTCCTGCTGCCTCGATTCCTCGATCTCTACGCCGAGGCCATCGCCACGCATTCGGCGCTGTTTCCCGGCATGGACGCGGTACTCGATGAGCTGGAGGTGCGCGGCAGGCATTGGGGCATCGTCACCAACAAGCCCGGCACGTTGGCACGGGCGCTGCTCGCGGCACTGCGCCTGGATGCGCGCTGCGCGGCATTGGTGACAGGCGACTGCCTGCCGTTGAAGAAACCCGATCCGGCGCCGATCCTGCGCGCCTGCGAAATTGTCGGCGTGTCCGCGGCGCGTTGCATCTATGTCGGCGACGATTTGCGCGACATCGAAGCTGGCCACCGCGCCGGCATGCGCACGATCGCGGCTGGCTGGGGGTACCTCGATGGCGAAGATCCGCGAAGCTGGGGCGCGGATTGCGTGGTCGATTCGCCTGCGCAACTTCTTCCTGCCTTTGGGTTGGACTGAGCCATGGCCGACGCATCCGGCACTTTCGCGAGTTTCGAGCAGAAATGGCTGGAAGCCAATCCCGAGAACGCCATCGTCGCGGTGTTCCTGCCATCGGCGCAGCGCCGGCTCGCCGGCGCGTTCGGTTGCCTGATCCATGAATTGTCGTCCGCGGCGTTCCACATCCGCGAGCCGCAGGTCGCAGCGACGAAACTCGCATGGTGGCAGCAGGAACTGGCCAACGCCGCGTTCGGCAAGCCCAGTCACCCGGTCACGCAAACCTTGTTCGATTGCGCCGGCGTGCGCGAATCCGATCCGGCGCTGTGGCCGGCTCTGGCCGATGGCGCGCTGGCCCAGCTCGATGCGCCCGGTGCCGGCACGCTCGCCGCCCTGATCGAACAGCTCGATCCGTTTTTCGACGCCGTTGCATGTGCCGAAAATGCACTGTTTTGCGCAGGCGGAGGCAATATCGAGGCCGATGCCGCATTGTGGACATTGTCGCATCTGCTGCGCGCGCTGCCGCATCTCGCCGACGGCGAAGCGCATCTGCCGCTGCCGCTCGGCCTGCTCGCACGCCACGGGCTGACGCGTGCGGAACTCGCCTATGAATCGCCGCAGCGGAACATGCTGATCAAGGATTTCCTCGACGAACTGGTGCTCGAAGGCAACGGCGCGCTGGGCGTCAGTGCGGTGCGTCCGCTGCCGCTGCGCGTGCGCGCCGCGCTGGACCGCCGGCGCATCGAGTCTGCTTTGCGCGCCATCGATCCGCTGCGTTGGTTGAGCATGCATCCGCATGTGGGTCGCTGGCGCACACTGCGGACGACGTGGATCGAAGCGAGGCGGGTTCGCACCGCCTTGCGTTAGAATCCGTGGCTTTCCGCTTCCATAAAGAACGCATGCAATCGAAATCGTTCCATTCCCTGCCCGACGTCGCCAGTGACGCACAAACGGATGCTGCCGGCGCACTGGATTGGGTCGGCATGGAAAATATCGCCTTGCCGATACGCCTGATCGGCGAGGATGGCGTCGCCGCGGAATCGGCGGCGCGCGTGTCGGCGTTCGTTGATCTTGCTGATCCTGCCACACGCGGCATCCACATGTCGCGGCTGTACCTGCTGTTGGATCGCGCACTGAGCGCCGAACCGCTGACGCCCGCGTCGCTGCGACGGTTGCTGCATGATTTCCTCGCTTCCCATGCGGGTTTGTCCGACCGCGCGATGTTGCGCATCGCGTTCGAGCAGTTGTTGCGGCGCCCGGCGCTGGTAAGCGACAACAGCGGCTGGAAGGCGTATCCGGTCGAAATTTCCGCGACGTTGGCGCAGGGCCGCTTCACGCTGGAAATGCAGGTGGACGTGCCGTATTCGAGCACCTGTCCGGCCTCCGCTGCATTGGCGCGGCAAGTGATCCAGAACCGTTTCGCGGAGGACTTCGCCCGCGGCAAGGCGCTGGATCATGCGGCAGTCGAACATTGGCTCGGCAGCGAGCAGGGCATCAGCGCCACGCCGCACAGCCAGCGCAGCACGGCGCGGGTGCGCGTGCGCCTGGCGCCGGGCTTCGATCTGCCCATCGTCGAACTCGTCGACGCCATTGAAGCGGCGCTTGCCACGCCGGTGCAGACCGCGGTCAAGCGCGAGGACGAGCAGGCCTTCGCGCGCCTGAACGGCGAGAATGCGATGTTCTGCGAAGACGCCGCGCGGCGCATCCGCGCAGCGCTGGATGCGGACGAGCGCATCGCCGATTTCCATGTCCGCGCCACGCACCACGAAAGCCTGCACGCGCACGATGCGGTGGCAGTGGTCACGAAACGCGTGGCGGACGGTTTTCAATCCTGAGGTCTGGGCAACAGCGCCGGATCCAGGCGCACCTCGAACCAATTGAATCCCCAGTGTACGTGCGGGCCGGTGGCGCGGCCGGTCATGCCGGCGAGCCCAATGACCTGACCGCGCTTGATCTTCTCGCCGACTTTCACGTCGAGGCGGCTCATGTGCAGGAAGGATGAGTCCAATCCAAAGCCGTGGTCGATCAGCACGGTGCCGCCGGTCAGGAACAGGTCCTTCGCCGCGAAACTGACAACGCCATCGGCGGGTGCATGGATCGGCGTGCCGGCCGGCACGGCCATGTCCAGTCCCATGTGCGGCGCCTTGGGCACGCCGTTGTCGATGCGCTGGCTGCCGTAGACGCCGCTGATGCGCGCGCCTTGCACGGGCAATTCGAAGCCATGCGCGAAATCTTCGCGCGCGTCGTCGCGCGTGCGTGCGGCCTGCACGGCAGCCTGCTCGCGCTCGATGCGCGCGAGAATCTCCGGACTTGGCGTCACCGTCTGCTGCGGCAGGCCGTTGACGCGTTCGGTCGGATAGCTGCGCTGCTCGACATCGAATTTCAACGTCTGCGGCTGGCCGTCGGCACCGCGTACCGTCAATTCGGCCAGCGGTGCCGCGTCCCGCGAAAGCCCGAACACGAACGTGCCGTCGGCACCGATGCGAAGTTCGCGGCCGTCGAACTCGATGCGCGTGCCGGTAGGTGCCTGGCCGATCACGAGCTGGCCTTGTTCGATGCGATCGGGAAGGCGAATTCCGGCTGCCACCGCCGGCAGTGAGGCAGCGAGCGCGAGGAAACACAGAAACTTCACCGCGAAAACTCCAGGCGCTGCCCGCGCGATGCGTCGTCGAGCTTGCCGGCATCCCATGCGAGATGCCCGTTTACCCACGTCGCCGCGATTGACGAGCGGAACGTGTCGCC